>CBFIGW010000164.1:0-6763 GCA_965662155.1 Maribacter sp.
AGTTAGGGTCTGATGGTTGTTTTGGCGGTGTATTCTTTTTAATGGGTGAATTACCTCTTGCATAACTTTTTTTCCTAAAAGTTCCTCCTTGCCTTCCTGATGCTTTTCTATCTTTCTTGGAATCGTCCCTACTCATAACACGCCTAATTTTTTGCAAAGGTAGGAAATTGCTGTTCTGACATGTTACTATTCTTCAACTAAATACAAAATCAATTTTTTAGCTATAAAATTCTATGAAGTACCAGGTCAACATCTATCAATAAAATACTGAAAACCCCAGCTACAATTATCATTTTCAAAATATTATGCAACCCTACAAACTCTTTTTTTGTTGATGCTTTGTAAAGCAATATTAAAAAAAGTAATAGCATTGCCACACAGCCCGTAAAGTAATAGTTCATATAGCCAACATCATACTTAAGAATCAGCAATAAAGAAGGTATTAGGGTTAGCAGTATTAAGATTGTAATACAGAACTTTGAAACTTTAGACCCATAAATAATAGGTATAGTTCTATAATTTTGCGCCAAATCCCCAGTTATATTCTCCAAATCCTTAATCATTTCCCTAGAAAGTATGATTAAGAATAAAAAGATAGCATGTACAAAAATTACAGTTTCAAAATTTCTATAATACACAAATACAGCAAAGAATGGTGTTATAGCCAAGGTAGAAGAAACAAAATTCCCCAGGAATGGGACTTTTTTTAGCTTATGAGAATAAAACCAAATGCCAAAGATATATGCCGAGAAAAACAAAACTGCCTTAAATGACACATAACTCGCTGCAAAAACCGCCAATAAATTAAGAATAAAGTATGTGGTTAATTTAAAACGCTGGCTCACCAACCGATCTAACATGGTCTTTGTTGGCTTATTTATCAGGTCTTTTTCTGCATCGTAGAAATTATTTATGATATAGCCACTTGCAATAACCAAAGCAGAAGCTAAAACAATGACAAATAAGTTTATATCCAAAACTACCTCCCTTAGTGGAAGGTTTGGGGCAAGTATATAAATAGCAGCTAAATACTGTGCTAGGATAATAATTAAAATATTATAGCCACGTACCACAGAGAAAAGACTCAACACTTTTAACAGTAAGAGTTTGTTCTTTCTACTGAGCATTTATGATGTTGCTAAAAGTTGTAAACTACCTCTAGTTTGTAGTCTTTTAAAGCCAATTTGGCTTTGTCTATATCTTCGGTAAAGCCAAGGATATAGCCACCACCACCAGAGCCACACAGTTTTAGATAGTAGTCATTGGTATCTATCCCATGCTTCCAAAGTTCGTGGAATTTTGCGGGTATCATTGGTTTAAAATTATCTAAAACAACATGTGAAAGTTGTTTTAAATTACCAAAAAGTGATTTTATATTTCCGTTGATGAAGTCTTCAACACAGGCATCCGTATGCTTTATAAATTGATTTTTAAGCATTTTTCTAAACCCATCGTTCTTCATTTGCTCCATGAACAATTGTACCATTGGAGCGGTTTCGCCAGTAGAACCACTATCCAATAAAAAAACAGCTCCTTTACCTTCTGCATTTTGACTTGGAATACTAGTAGACTCTATATTATCCTTGGAATTAATAAGGATTGGTAGGCTTAGATAACTGTTTAAAGGGTCTAATCCCGAAGATTTTCCATGAAAAAACGATTCCATTTTTCCAAAAATCGTCTTCAGTTTTATTAATTTTTCCCTAGTAAGGTTTTCTAGAACCGTAATTTTTTCGGTAGCATATTTATCATAAACAGCTGCCACCAATGCACCACTACTACCAACTCCGTATCCCTGTGGTATAGAACTGTCAAAATACATCCCTTTCTCAATATCCTCATTTAACAATTCTAGGTTAAAAGAAACTAAAGAAGGCTCCTTTTGACCTAATTTTTTAAGATACTTAGCAAAATTCTTTAATGCAAGGTTGGAAGTTTTTGCCTCCTCGGTAAAATCGCTTCCAGTTTTTAAAGCTCCCTTAAAATAATTAAAAGGTATGGATAAACCTTTAGAGTCCTTTATGATTCCGTATTCTCCGAAGAGTAAGATTTTTGAATAAAATAATGGTCCTTTCATTTCTTTTCTAAACTCTAAATATATTTAGAATTAATAATAAAGATAATCAACTATTTAATATAGTTTAACCTTTTGGTTAAAATAGTTAAACAAATGCTTAAAATCTGTTTAAATAACGTCTAAATACTTATTAAAGTATGCTAACCAACATGTAGCTTTTTAGCGCCAAAACCAATTCTATCGCAAATATACTGTTGGTTTTGACAGTATGCAACCAACTCATTCTGAATAAATTTAAATACTTCTTTTTTTTCATTTTCCGGATATAACACATGAACGTTGGCTCCTGCGTCCAAAGTAAAACAAATGTGCAAATTTGATTTTTGTCTAAAATCCCAAATCTTATTAATGATTTCTAAAGTATTAGGTTTCATTAATATGAAATAAGGTTGACTTGTCATCATCATTGCATGTAAGGTCAGCGCCTCACTTTCAACAATTTTTATAAACTCATCTAAATTACCATCCCTAAAGACCATTTTTAAATTCTCTAAATTTAAATGCGCCTGAGAAAATCTTTTTTTGGCGAACGGGTGGTTATGCATAAGATCATGCCCAACGGTACTACTTACTTGCTTTTCACCCTTATCTACCAAAAGAATGGTATCATGAAAATTTTTAAAGATGGGATGTACTTCATATGGGTATTTTATACCATACAAATCCGAACTACCCGTAATGGTATTATTTTCACCCCATTGTATCAAATCCCCCTCAATACTTCTGCAAGCACTTCCAGAACCTAAACGCGCCAAAAAAGAAGCTTTTTTATTGAAAAAATCATCAGTCATATTGGTGACCAAATCCCTTTCAATCTCCATAAGGCATAGTGCCAATGCAGACATCCCGCTTGCAGATGAAGCTATGCCACTGCTATGTGGAAAGGAATTGGAAGTTTCCACCATAAAATGGTAATGAGTTAAAAAGGGCAAATACAAACTAATTCTTTTAAAAAACTGTTCTATTTTGGGTTTAAAAGATGGTTTAGATTGTCCTTCAAAAAGCAAATCAAAAGAAAATTCCGAAGTATTATCAGTTCTTTCACTATACATTACTGTTGTTGTAGTTGCACAGGCATCCAATGTAAAACTAATAGATGGGTTTGCCGGGATTTGATTTTCCTTTTTTCCCCAATACTTAACCAAGGCTATGTTACTAGGAGACTTATAAGAAATACGACCTTGCTCTTTAAGTTTTGGATATGGTGTAAGGATAAAATCTTTTTCGGTCATTAAAATGTCTTTGTGCAAAGATAGTTTTTAGCCACACCAATTAAAATAAATCCTTATTTTAGAGCAAATACTTTTACCTTGAAAAAAAAATTAGTTTACGTTTTCATAAGTGTTGTTATTTGTTTGGTCATTGGATATTTATCCAGTATTGTTACCCAAAGCTCTGTAAATGATTGGTATACTACTTTGAACAAACCTAGTTTTAATCCTCCCAACTGGTTATTTGCACCCGTTTGGACGGTATTATATGTATTAATGGGTATTTCTGCCGGGTGGGTATGGGCCAAAGGGTTTCACCATAAATGGGTAAAGACGGGTCTTTATCATTTTGGTTTTCAACTTTTGTTAAATGCCTTGTGGAGTATTGTTTTCTTCGGATTAAAAAATCCTTTTTTGGCATTTCTAGTCATCATAGCACTAGTAATTATGCTTATACTTACCATTAGATGGTTTAAAGTAGTAAGTAAATTTGCGGCGATATTATTGATTCCTTATTTAGCATGGGTCTGCTTTGCAACCTTACTTAATTACAATATTTGGGTACTTAACTAAGTTGCCATTTCCAACAACTTGTTCATGGTCCTATAATTTCGTGTAGTAGCTATAATCTTTAATTTCTTTTCAATAAGATTATTGTTCAATTTAGCCTTCCCGTACCCTTGTTTACAATTTAGATATAGGCGGTCCTTAATTATTTTAAATTCCTCATTGAGATAGCTTTCCTGATTAAAAGCTTCAACCAAATTGTTATTGGGCACTTCTAGAAAAAGAACAAAATATATCTGCTTTTGCTCCAAATCTTCTTCTTTACTATAAGGATTTGTATCGATAATTGACCGAAGTTCTTCTTCATCCTTCACCAAAACCGGAACATCAAATTCAAATTTATCAAGAATACTGGCTTGAATTAATTTTGCAATTTCACTTGGATTGATGATATCACTTTCAAATACTACATTTCCACTTTGGATATAAGTTTTTACGTTTTGGAGGCCCACATTACCCAATAAATTTCGCAAATCAGCCATAGGGACTTTTTTTTGACCACTAACGTTAATCCCTCTTAGAAATGCAACAAAACGTTTCATATGTTACTCCTGTGTTTAATCTAATTTATTTGTAATTCCCTGTGCGGCAATAAAGCCTCCAGTCCAAGCATTTTGAAAATTAAACCCACCGGTAATAGCATCTATATTTAAAATTTCTCCGGCAAAATATAAACCGGAAAGTATTTTGCTTTCATATGTTTTAAAGTTGACCTCTTTTAAATCAATTCCTCCTGCAGTTACAAATTCCTCTTTGAACGTACTTTTACCTTCAACCTTAAAAATACCATTGGTTAATTGGTCTGCCAAATTTTCTAATTGTTGATGTGATACGTCTGGCCAAGTACAAGAATCATCAATTTCAGCTGCTCTTACCAAATTCATCCATAATCTTTTTGGCAGGTCTACCACTTTGGTACGTAAAATTGTTTTTCTTTCTACTTGCTTTATTTCTTTAAATAAGGACAGCAATCCATTTTTATGATATTCTGGCACCCAATTTACAGTTATCTTAAAATTATAATTGTAGGATTCTAAAAGTCTTGCCCCCCAAGCAGACAATTTTAAAATACAGGGGCCGCTCATTCCCCAATGCGTTATTAACAAAGGCCCTTCCGAAGAAAGAAGGGTTTGTACATTCTGTAAATTACGCGTTAGCTTTTTAGCTAAAATAGAAACCTCCGCATAAGTACTCAATCCCGGAATATTGGCAATACGTTGGTCCTTTATATTAAAGGTGAACAAAGAAGCAACTGGTTTTATAATGGTATGCCCCAATTGTCTTAATAACTCCCAAATTTTAGGATTACTACCCGTGGACAAGACTATATTTTTGGCAATAACCGTTTCATTGGTAGTCTGAATGTGCCATTCTTTACCGTTTTGAATAACTTTTTGTTCTATTCCGGTTACTGAAGCTAGTGTCCTAACCTGTATCCCCAAACGGTCGGATTCTGTTAGAAAACAATCAATAATTGTTTGAGAAGAATCCGTGACCGGGAACATTCTGCCATCTTCCTCTATTTTTAAGGAAATTCCACGACTTTCAAAAAAAGCTACCGTATCGCCACTGGCAAATTGATGAAAAGGCCCTAATAGTTCTTTTTCTCCCCTAGGGTAATTTGCAGTTAATTCCTTAGGGTTGAACTCCGCATGGGTTACGTTACACCTACCACCGCCAGAGACTCTTACTTTTGTAAGTACCTCTTTACCACGTTCTAAAATTAGGATTTTTAAATTTTTATTGGCTTCTGCAATCTGTATTGCCGTAAAAAAACCTGCCGCTCCCCCACCAACAATAACAACATCAAACATTAGTTTACACGTTCAGGATAATTGGTGATTATACCGTCTACACCAATTCTTTTTACACCATTAATGTCTTCAGGTTCGTTAACGGTCCAAGTATAAATTTTGAAACCAGCCTCCCTAATTTCATTAGCTACCTCGAGATTTAATTTTTTAAAATACGGGTTAATAGCTTCGGCGTTCAATTCTTTGGCGATAGGTATTGCTTCTACTGGATTTCCCTCGGTTAAAACCGCAATTCTAACCGTAGGGTTTATTCTTCTCATCTCCCTTAACTCATCCCAATTAAAGCTTGAAATAATAAAATTATCGGCTGCCCAATTACGTTCGTTAACATAATAGTCCATTATAAAATTAACCTTATCACTGGTATTAGCGCCTTTAAGCTCAATATTCAAAGCCACTTTGTTATCAATCAATTTCAGAACATCTTGTAGCATTGGAATTTTATGCCCGCCATCTAAGATGAGTTTTTTTAAATCAAAAATATTGTACTCTTCAATTTTACCAGGACCATTTGCTAACCGATCTACAGTATCATCATGAAAAACAACTATTTCCCCACTTTCTATTTTAAAAACATCTATCTCTATCATATCAACACCTAAATCCATTGCTTTTTGAACAGATGCCAAGGTATTTTCAGTTTCATGGCCCATAGCGCCTCTATGGCCAATTACAAGTGGTTGTTTCATATTACAAGAAATCATGAATATGCTAATAAATATAAATAAAAGTCTTTTGAACATTTTTATCATTATTTTATTTCAAAAATAAAGGATTGTAATGGATTTAGGGTTATGGCCACATGACCTTCATTGTTATGAATTGACATTTTATTTTTAGAGCCATAAAGTTTATCCAAAAGCTCAAATTCACCATCGCTATACTCCCATTGGTTTATTACGTCTGCGGGCACCTTTAAATCGAATTCAAATACCTCATTCACATCAAAATTAACAACGATAATCAATTTTTGATTCTTAGACCATCGGACATAGGACAATACCCTGTGGTTATAGTTTTTAGTAAGTTCCTTATTGTAAAAATGAATCTCTCTGTAATGACCCATTAGCGCCTCGCCCTCAATGGTAAAGTTT
>CBFIGW010000165.1:0-6695 GCA_965662155.1 Maribacter sp.
GATGTACAATGGATGACAGCGGGTAACGGTGTACAACATTCAGAAATGTTTCCACTGTTGCATACGGATAAAGGGAATACTTTAGAACTTTTTCAAATATGGTTGAACCTTCCTATAAAAAGTAAGTTTGTAAACCCTCATTTTAAAATGCTTTGGCATGAGGATATCCCATTGTTAAATTTAGAAACTGCTACGGTAAAAATAATAGCCGGAACATTTAATACTACACAGGCACCCGATCCAGCTCCAGATTCATGGGCGTCAGATTCTGATAACCAAGTGGCTATTTGGAACATTCATATTGATGAAAATGGATCTATCACACTGCCTAAAGCGAATCAAGGAATTAATAGAACCATTTACTTTTACGAAGGTGATACTATATCTATTGAAGGGGAAACTGTAACCCCAAACCATGGCATGGAAGTAGAGGCATCAACAGAAATTGCTATCAACGCCGTGGGTAGTTCTGCCCATTTGTTAGTATTACAAGGAAAACCAATTGAGGAGCCTGTTGCCAAATACGGTCCATTTGTAATGAATACAGATGAGGAACTACAAAAGTCAATGAGTGAATTTAGGTTAACACAATTTGGTGGTTGGCCTTGGCCCTATCCAGATAATGTTCATGATAAAAATAAAGGTCGTTTTGCCAAGTACCCAGATGGAACCTTAATAGAAAAATAGGTTTACAAACGAACTAGACTCTATCTATTTTAGCCCCTATAGCTCTTAAGCGTTCATCAATGTTTTCATAACCACGATCTATTTGCTCTATATTATGAATGGTAGACGTTCCTTTTGCGGATAGCGCTGCTATAAGTAAAGAAACACCTGCCCTAATATCGGGCGATGTCATGGTAGTTGCCTTTAAGGTAGATTTAAAATCATGACCAATAATAGCGGCCCTATGTGGGTCACATAAAATAATTTTAGCTCCCATGTCCAGGAGTTTATCTACAAAAAAGAGTCGGCTTTCGAACATTTTTTGATGTATGACCACTTCTCCTTTGGCTTGTGTGGCTACCACCAATAAAATACTTAATATATCTGGTGTAAGTCCAGGCCAAGGAGCATCTGCAATGGTAAGAATACTACCGTCTATATAGTTTTGAACTTCATATCCGTTCGTATGCTTGGGGATAAAAATATCATCCCCTTTGCGCTCAATATTAATTCCTAACTTTCTAAAGACTGTAGGGATTTGTCCAAGGTTTTCCCAACTTACATTTTTTATGGTAAGCTCACTTTTAGTCATTGCAGCAAGACCTATCCAACTACCGATCTCGATCATGTCAGGCAACATGGCATGTTCTGTACCGCCCAGTTCAGTTACACCTTCTATGACCAATAAATTGGATCCAATACCAGTGATTTTTGCCCCCATTCTATTTAGCATTTTACACAACTGTTGCAAATAAGGCTCACATGCTGCGTTGTAAATAGTAGTGGTTCCTTCGGCAAGTACTGCAGCCATAACTATATTGGCCGTTCCTGTAACCGATGCCTCATCCAACAGCATATAGGTGCCTTTTAGCTTTTTGGCCTCAACACCATAGAAATATTCTTCTCTGTTATATCGAAATTTGGCTCCTAGTTTAATAAATCCTTCAAAGTGGGTGTCCAATCGTCTTCTTCCTATTTTATCTCCTCCTGGTTTTGGAATATATCCTTTACCAAAACGTGCCAATAAAGGCCCTACAAGCATAATTGATCCTCTTAAACCCCTACCATCTTGTTTAAACTGGTCTGATTGTAGATATTCTAGATTAATGTCATCTGCCTTGAAGGTATAAGAACCTTTTCCTTTTTTTTGGATTTTAACTCCTAGATCCTCCAAAAGGGAAATTAGTTTATTTACATCTACAATATCTGGTATATTACTAATTGCAACCTTTTCTGAAGTAAGTAAGACTGCACATAAAATCTGTAGAGCTTCGTTTTTGGCACCTTGTGGTGTAATTTCACCTGATAGCGAGTGCCCCCCTTCTATCCTGAATGTTCCCATCTATATTATTGGAAATTTTAGTAGCGTTTTTTACCGCGATTATTTCTTTGACCTTTTTTCCCTGAACTAGAACGTGGTGTTTTGGCAACCCTATTTTTCAGGAATTGTCCACTATCGGTTAAACTTTCACCTTTTGCAGCTAAATCAATCTCACCGTTACTTAATTCAAACAAGTGGTTAAATATGGCCTTGTCATCTACAACGTCCTTATTCCAGTTTAAATAGCATTTTTTCATATGGTTGGCAATAGCATATTCCAAACCTGATCGTTTATCCCCTTTTTCCCATTCAACGGCAACATCTATCATTCTTTTAATGTTATTGCCATAAAATCTATATTTTGGGAAGTTTTGTGGGTACTCTAAAGGCTCTGGCCTTTTTTGCAATATTTCCTTTGAAGTAATTGGAAATGGTGATTCTACATCCAATTTAAAATCGGACATGATAAATAACTGATCCCATAACTTATGCTGAAAATCTGGAACGTCGCGTAAATGGGGCTGTAAATTACCCATTACACTAATTATGGATTTTGCTACTTTATTGCGCTCTTCAGCATCTTCTATGGATACTGCATGATCTACCATTTTTTGGAAATGGCGACCATATTCCGGAATGATCAAATGTGGTCTTTCCGTATTATACTCTAAATGTTCTACTAAATTCAAATTGGAAATTTTATCTTATAATAAGTTCGAAGAAGTATTCTCTTAACGTTCGCAAATTAAGAAAATTATAGCTGAAATACTATTTTACAATGAGATAACCCCAGGTATCTCCCCTACTTCTTTGTATTTTTCAATTACTTCGTCCGGGTTTTTCAGGAAAACAGTTATTGAAACACTTGTATACTTGCCGTTTTTTGACTTTTTAGATTCTATCACAGCTCCTGGATTATTAAATATAGCATGTATTCGTTGTATTTTCTCCTGCTCTGTAAGTACAATAAACTTATATAAATAGTTAGACGGCCAGACCGTGGTTTCCTGTAATTGCTCTTTTAATCTTATATAAAATTCCTCTGATTGATTTTCTTCCATAATCTCTCTTTTATGCAAAGATAAGGGGAAATCCCAAGTTTTTTTATAGCTATCAATTTCCTATTTTTGTAACTAGATTCTAAAGACTTGATAAGTAAAAAAATAGTGATAACGGGTGCTCCCGGAACCGGAAAGACTTCGATTATAAAATCTCTTGAAAAACATGGCTTTTTTTGTTACCATGAAATCATCAGAACCATGACCATGGAAGTTAAAAAGAATACGGACAGTACTCTTTTATCCAACAATCCTATAGATTTTGTAAATGACTCCAAAGCTTTCAACCAAAAGCTTTTAACGGGAAGGTTACATCAATTTAAAGAAGGATCGGCACAAGAGGTTGAAACGGTTTTTTATGACCGTGGCATGCCGGACGTTTTGGCCTATATGGATTATTTTAATCAGTCTTATGACCAACAGTTTATAAAGCCATGTCAAGATTATAAATATGACGCCATACTTCTTTTACCACCTTGGGAGGCTATTTATGTACAGGATGATGAGCGATTGGAAACCTACCAACAATCTGTAGAATTACATGATCATTTAAAAGACACCTATACGTTTTTTGGGTACGATGTAATTGAGGTGCCCATTGGATCAATAAAAGATAGGACGGATTTTATTCTTAACCATTTTAAACTAAAAGTTGGATAATAACCCTACAGAAATCCTAAAAAAGTACTGGGGGTTTACCAGTTTTAAAAATTCTCAAGAAAAAATAATCAATACTGCCTTGGAGGGTAGGGATGTTTTGGGCCTGCTTCCTACAGGTGGTGGCAAATCTATATGTTTTCAAGTTCCTGCAATGGCCAAGGAAGGTATTTGTATTGTAGTATCCCCTTTAATAGCCCTAATACAGAACCAAGTCAATAGTTTAAAAAAACTTGGTATAAAAGCTATTGGCTTAACTGGAAAATTATCTTTTGAAGATATAGGTAATCTATTGGATAATTGCATCTATGGCAATTATAAATTTCTATACATTTCACCAGAGCGTTTGGAGCAAGAATTGGTTCAAGATCGCATACGACAAATGAACGTAAATTTAATTGTTGTTGATGAGGCGCACTGCATATCGCAGTGGGGACATGATTTTAGACCAGCCTATCTTAAATGTACTATTCTTAGGAACTTGCAGCCAGAACCGCCAATAATGGCACTTACAGCCACAGCTACCGCCCAAGTTTCTACAGACATCATAGATGCATTAGAACTTATAAATCCGTTGGTACAAAAAGATAGTTTTCAAAGGAAAAATATTGCTTTTAAAGTTTTATTTGAGGAGGATAAGAATTATAGTTTAAAACAATATTGCAAGACCTTAGAAACCAGTGGAATAGTATACACAAGAACTAGAAAAGTTACAGAACAAGTTTCAAAATATTTACTGGCAAACGGTATATCTGCCACCTTTTACCATGGTGGCCTATCCGAAAAAGAGAAAAAAAGCAAACTAGAGAATTGGTTACTGAATAAAGTAAAAATAATGGTAGCCACCAATGCCTTTGGCATGGGGATAGACAAACCAGACGTTTCATTGGTCGTGCATTATCAAATACCGGATTGTATTGAGAATTATTATCAAGAAGCAGGAAGGGCCGGTAGGGACGGTAGCTATGCACAAGCAATTCTACTTACCAACCAAGCGGATCAAGAACGGGTAAAAAAACAATTTTTAAGCATCTTACCAGATGTAGCTTTCGTAAAGTTGATCTATAGCAAGCTTAATAATTACTTTCAGATTGCCTATGGCGAATTTGGTGATAAAATTTATCAGTTAAATTTTAATGTTTTCTGTGCTACCTATAAATTAAATTCGCTGCTCACCTTTAATGCCTTAAAGGTATTAGACAGGAATTCTGTTTTGGCCTTATCAGAATATTCAGATAGAAAAAGCACCGTCCAGTTTCTGGTAAATAAGGATATTCTATTCACCTATATACAAAACCACAAACCACTAAATAACCTTATAAAGGTAATATTAAGAACTTATGGCGGTATTTTTGAGTATGAAACAAAAGTAAATACGGTATTACTGGCCAAAAAATTAGATGTTAAGGAAGAATTTGTAATTACCGCAATGGAGAAATTGGCAAAAGACGAGGTTATTTACTATAAAGGGGTTCATAGCGACATGGAACTTACCTTTCTTCTACCTCGTGAAGACGAAAGAACTATCAATAGTTTTGCCAAAACCATAAAAAAGCAAAACACTTTAAAAGAATCCCAGATAAGACAGATTTTAGCCTACATAAATAATAACAAAATCTGTAGAAGCTTACAGCTACTTAAATATTTTGGTGAAAAGACCAACACCGTTTGTGGTTTTTGCGATGTATGTTTACAAAAAACAGAAATCAAAATAGAGAACAGCTCCTATAAAAAAGTACTTTCTTTTCTTTTAAACGGTGCTGCCACCTCACGAGAAATAGAACACCAAGTACAATTGGACCGTGGAGCTGTATTGCTTATCCTAAAAGAACTATTGGAAGAAGGTAAAATTTCACTTAATTCTAGAAATCAATATGAAATACAATAAAATGGACAAACTAAGAATCGTGTTCATGGGCACCCCTGATTTTGCGGTCGCTATTCTAGACACTTTAATAAAAAACACATATAATGTAGTAGGTGTTATTACCGCTCCTGATAGACCGGCGGGAAGAGGTAGAAAATTGAATGAGTCCGCAGTCAAAAAATATGCCATTGATAATAAGCTTACGATCTTACAACCTACTAATTTAAAGGACCCCTCTTTTTTAGAAGAATTAAAGGCCCTGGAAGCCAACTTGCAAATTGTAGTTGCCTTTAGAATGTTACCAAAAGTGGTTTGGCAAATGCCCAAGTATGGTACATTTAACCTACATGCCTCTTTATTACCAGAATACCGGGGAGCCGCCCCTATAAACTGGGCTATTATAAACGGAGAGAGAAAAACGGGGGTAACTACCTTCTTTATAGATGACAAGATAGATACGGGAGAAATGATATTACAGGAAGAAACACCAATATCCCCTACTGAAAATGCAGGGTCTTTACATGACCGCCTTATGGTTTTAGGAGCAAAAGTAGTACTTAAAACCGTTAAACGAATAGAAAGCGGCAATTTTGATACCACTGCCCAAGCCAGTAATCAAGCATTAAAATTGGCCCATAAAATTCATAAGGATACTTGTAAAATAGACTGGAGCTTACCTATAGATACAATTTACAATTTTATACGTGGTTTAAGTCCATATCCCAGTGCATGGACAAGTTTACAAATTGGTGATGATAGCCTTATGATGAAAATATATGAGGTGGAGCGCGTAAAAGAACCACATAATTTAAAGACCGGTGATGTGGTAAGTGATAAAAAGGAAATGAAGGTAGCTGTTAAAGACGGGTACATTAATCTGTTGGAAATTCAAATTCAGGGCAAAAGGAGAATGGCCGTGAAGGATGTTTTAAACGGTCTTGATTTGGGTGAAAATGCTCAAGTAAGCTAAAGCCCCATGGTTATTGGGCTGCGAGAAACGTAAAAAATACCCTACTTTATTAACAAACCCCTTGAGTTATCAACAAAACAAGGGATTTCACTGTGTTTTACTTGTGTTGGTCGTAAATCCCTATAAATTTGTTAGAGGTTTAAAATTATTTTAACA
>CBFIGW010000166.1:0-6503 GCA_965662155.1 Maribacter sp.
CCAGCGGTAATTTATGCGTATTTGTTCTATGGACAAACTTGGCCGAAAGCTAAAGTAGAAGAAGCAGCTACGTTAAGTGGAAATTTAAAGGGAATGTTTACACCATTATTCCTATTTATCGCCGTTTGTATGGCGCTAACCGCTATTTCTGAATTTGGACCAAACCAATGGGTTGGTCTAATTCTTTCTAAAAGTGGAGCTGAACCAACGTTGATCTTGGCCTTAACGGCAGGTTTAATGGCAGTAGCCAGATACTTTGGGGGAAATATGGTGGCACAATTTAACCAGACCGGTGTTCTTTTAGGTTCCGCTATTTTAGCCACAATAGGCATCTATTTATTTAGCACACAAACTGGGGCAATGGCCTATGTAGCAGCGGTAATATTTGCATTAGGTATTGCATATTTCTGGCCTAATATGATTGGCTTAACAGCAACTAAAACACCTAAAACAGGTGCTTTGGGAATGTCTATAATTGGCGCAATTGGAATGTTTTCTACTTCTATTTTTCAACCTATTATCGGTGGATGGATTGATGCCGACAGAGCTGCTGCATCCGCACAAGGCCTAACAGGTGATGAATTAGAACTTGTTTCTGGACAGGAAACTTTATCAACAATGGTCCTTTTTCCAGCAATATTAGTAGTTCTTTTCACCGTACTTTATTTTTGGTTGAAAAATAAAAAGAGTGAAGTAGAGGTGGTAACAGCATAACCAAAGCTATATGGATTTAAAAATGGCAGAACAAGTCAATTGTTCTGCCATTTTTAATTTAAGTGTTTTGTCACTCTTAGTTAAGTAACAACTCCAATAACTGTATAGCTGCTTCGCTAATTTTTGTCCCTGGCCCAAAAACAGCTGTTGTTCCGGCATTCTTTAAAAATTCATAATCCTTTTTAGGTACAACACCACCAACAATTATTATTATATCATTTCGCCCATATTTTTTTAATTCAGTTATAACCTCGGGCACTAAAGTTTTATGTCCGCCAGCTAGGGAGGAGATTCCTAAAATGTGCACATCGTTTTCTACGGCTTGTTTCGCGACTTCCTTAGGTGTTTGAAAAAGTGGGCCTATATCTACATCAAATCCAATATCTGCATAGGCAGTTGCCACAACCTTTGCTCCACGGTCATGACCGTCTTGTCCCATTTTGGCAATCATGATCCGAGGTCTACGGCCATCTTGTTCAGCAAACTTATCTGCCAATAAGCCTGCTTTTTTAAAACTGGCATCTTGTTTTATTTCTCTTGAATACACTCCTGTAACCGAATTTATTTTGGCCCTATGGCGTCCAAAGACTTTTTCTAATGAAGCACTAATTTCACCCAAGGTTGCCCTTTCCCTTGCCGCTTCTATTGCTAAAGCTAATAAATTTTTAGCGTTTTCGGAACCGCCCAATTTTGCTCTAGCTGAATGCTCCAATGCCTGAAGTGACTTCTCTACCTTAGCTTGATTTCTATTCTTTTTAACGTGTTCTAACTTTTGTATTTGTTGCCTTCTCACTTCCTGGTTATCTACCTCCAATATCTGCAACCCATCTTCGTCCAAAACCCTATATTTGTTTACACCAACAATAACATCCTGTCCACTATCTATTCTTGCTTGTTTTCTAGCCGCAGCCTCTTCAATTCTCATTTTGGGTATTCCCGCTTCAATGGCCTTTGTCATACCACCCAATTCCTCAACCTCTTGTATCAGCTTCCAAGCTTTTTCCGCCAATTTTTCGGTTAGTTTTTCAACATAAAAACTACCTCCCCAAGGATCTACGGTTTTGGTAATATTGGTCTCTTGCTGTAAATACATTTGGGTTTCCCGTGCAATTCTCGCAGAAAAATCGGTAGGCAATGCAATGGCCTCATCCAAAGCATTGGTATGTAAACTCTGGGTACCTCCAAAAACTGCGGCCATAGCTTCTATGGTTGTACGAGCAACATTATTAAACGGGTCTTGTTCGGTTAAGCTCCAACCGCTCGTTTGGCAATGCGTTCTCAACGACAACGATTTGTCATTTTTTGGGTTGAATTGTTTTACTAGTTTGGCCCACAGTATCCTTGCGGCCCTAAGTTTGGCAATTTCTATGAAGTGGTTCATACCTATTCCCCAAAAGAAAGATAAACGTGGAGCAAAATCATCAATTTGTAAACCTGCTTTTAATCCAGTTCTAATATATTCCAGACCATCAGCCAGTGTATAGGCCAACTCAATATTAGCAGGGGCACCTGCCTCATGCATATGATATCCGGAAATACTTATACTATTAAATTTAGGCATGAACTTACTGGTATACTCAAAAATATCCGCTACTAGTTGCATAGAAGGTACTGGTGGATAGATATAGGTGTTCCTAACCATAAACTCTTTTAAAATGTCGTTTTGAATAGTACCCGACATAGTGTCTTTAGCTAGACCTTGTTCTTCTGCAGCGACTATGTAAAAAGCCATAATGGGCAACACGGCACCGTTCATGGTCATTGAAACGGACATTTTATCCAATGGAATATCATGAAACAACCTTTTCATGTCCTCAACCGTGTCTATAGCCACGCCCGCTTTACCTACATCGCCCACTACCCTTTCATGGTCGCTATCATAACCGCGATGCGTGGGTAGATCAAAAGCTACGGACAAACCTTTTTGCCCTTCTTTTAAGTTTTTGCGATAAAAGGAATTACTCTCTTCTGCCGTTGAAAAACCGGCATATTGCCTTATGGTCCAAGGCCTTTTTACATACATTGTGGAATAAGGTCCCCTTAAAAATGGAGGGATACCAGCTGCAAACCCTGTATGCTCAATGTCCGCCATATCAGAATTTGAATATTTCTTTTTTAACCGGATATTTTCAGCAGTACTAAAAGTAGGGGTAGAAGTGTCCAAATCCATCTTCTTTTCAAGATTTTCATTAACACCTTTAATCAAATTAATATGACTAAAATCCTTTCTATTCATTACGCAATCGCTCTTGTTCCAACGCTTCTGCAAGTCGTTTTTCTATTATTGGCTCTATTATGGTTTTTCTTGCCTTTGTTTTTACAAATGGATAAAGCTCCAATTCTGACTTCATTTGATCAAGGTTATTTTGATAACTATTGGTTCCAATCAAAACCTTTTCAAGAGCATTGAACTTATCTTCTTCTTTCCTCGCAGATTCCTTAATTTTTGCTTGGATGGTATGCTGTTTCAATTGCTTTAAAAAGCCACCTCCGCTTTCAATCGATTTAAATAATTGCAAACCCTTTTCTGCCAATTGCTTCGTTAGGCTTTCTACATAATATGAACCAGTTACCGGATTATCAACCTTATCAAAATAGCTTTCTTCCTTTAGGATCAATAACTGATTTAAGGCTATCCTTTCCGCAAACTCATTATCCTTGTGATAAATGGCATCATACTGAAAGTTAAACACCATATCCGCGCCACCTAAAATTGCAGACATACATTCTGATGTAGTACGTAGCATATTTACGTTAAAATCATATATTGTTTTGTTTCTCCGTGTAGGCTTTGCCATGATGATACAGGGGATTTCTAGCTCATAGAAATCTGTTATTGTTTTCCAAAGCCAGCGTAATGCCCTTATTTTTGCTATTTCAAAGAAATAATTGCTACCCACGGCAATGTTAAAGACAAACCCCTTTAATTGTTTTAGGTTCTCATTTTTATAATATTTTTCCAAATATTCGGTTGAATGGGCAATGGCATATCCCAATTGTTGTGAAATATTGGCACCTGCATTTTCATAAAGGGCAAGGTTTATAGTCAAAAAATGTAATGTTCCCGAATCTAGTAACCGTTCAACAATCTCATGATCCCGTTTTAAATTATAAAACCAATTTCCCGAGGCTGCTAAGTTGCCTATAATATCTACTAAAATATAGATTGATTGTTCACTATTGACACTAATATTTTTAACGGACTGTACATACGATTCAGATAAAAATTTAAGCTCCAAGCAAACCTTGATTTTTTGCAAATCTATTTCCTCTAATAGCGACTGTATAGAAACAGATTCGGATGGTACAATAAATTGCACGCATGCCACACCCCTATCAATAGCTTTTTTTGCTTTTTTATTGGCCATTACAGCATTACCGGCATAAATGGTTTGTCCTATTTGCCAAGTATTACTATCTAGATTTTCTTGCGAAGAAAGGACATCAACGTCATCCGCCGTATAAAATGGTTTTACCTTAATACCTTCAGGGGATTCCCAAACAAGTGTTTTATTGTAATCGGCTCCTTTTAAATCAAACTGTATTTTCTGTTTCCAAGCCTTTACAGAAGTTTCAGGAAACTCATTAAACAAGTAAGGTCCTTTCATGAACTTGAAATTGAAATTTTATGTCCTCTATTTAAAGAGATGTTTTTTTAAAAGTATTGGGTCAGTTCCTTATCCAAAGATACAATAACAAAATGGTAGGCCTGAAAATCCAAAATCTTAAATAAATAGGCTCAAGTCTAAAAGTTTCTGGAAAGGATTATTTATCTAAACATGATAATCAATGTAGACTATATAAGTGATTTAAACGCACTAACAAAATACAACGGTATTGATGAGTAATATTTTAAAATTCAATAATTAAATATGCCTGATTATTGCTTAAACCCAGTTTATTCTGCATAAAAATAGTTACACAAATTAATTTATGCACATATTTGATTGTGAATTATTTATTGAACATTTAAAATCCTTATCTTTTTATAAAATTTATATCATTTAACGCACATAATTCTTGTTGATTCCTCAAAAACATTTATATTTGTGCAATCGATTACATATTATACTCTATGACAAACTATGAATTTAGATATGCTGCGCATCCAATAGATGCTAGGGCTTACGGAACAGAAGACCTGAGAAGGGAATTTTTAATACCAAAACTTTTTAAAGAAAATTGTGTGCAACTTACCTACTCTATGTACGATCGTTACATTGTAGGAGGAGTTATGCCCGTTGGCCAATTAGTGACTTTAGAAACTATACCACCGCTTAAATCAGATAACTTTTTGGATCGCAGGGAACTAGGAATTATAAATGTTGGCGGCAAAGGAAATGTTATAGTTGATGGGGTAACTTATGAATTGAACAAAAAAGAAGCACTTTACGTAGGCCAAGGCAGCAAAGTTGTAAATTTTGAATCTACAGATGATGAGCAAGCTTTGTTTTATATCAATTCAGCACCTGCCCATAAAAGTTTCCCGACAAAAAAAGTAGGTAAGGAAAATGCAGAGATCATTGAATTGGGAGATGAAAAATATGCGAATAAAAGAATCTTGAACAAATTGATAGTAAATAGTATTGTAGAAACGTGTCAACTACAAATGGGGTTAACGGAGCTGCAGCCCGGCAATGTTTGGAATACCATGCCTGCCCATACACATGAAAGACGCATGGAGGCCTATTTTTATTTTGACGTGGAAGAGGGCCAAACGGTTTGCCATTTTATGGGAGAACCACAGCATACCCGTCATATTTTCATGGAAAGCAATCAAGCGGTACTATCCCCAGAATGGTCTATTCATTCAGGGTCAGGCACATGTGCTTATTCCTTTGTATGGGGAATGGCTGGTGAAAATTTAGACTATGGTGACATGGACGTTTGTCCGCCAAACCATTTAAAATAATAGTTATGAAACTGTTTGACCTTAGTGGTAAACGCGCTTTAGTTACGGGTGGCACCCATGGCCTTGGTATGGCCATGGCCGAAGGTTTGGCGTCTGCAGGTGCCGAATTGGTGATTTCCAGTACAACTCCTAGCAAATTGGAAAAAGCCTTGGAATATTACAAAGATAAAGGCTATAGAGCCTCGGGATATATATTTGATATTACGGATGAAAACCTGGCCGAACAAAAAGTAGAAGAAATGATTGCCGATGGTGGTGAGATTGACATTTTAGTGAACAATGCTGGAATTATAAAAAGAGAATTGGCCACTACCATGCCCATAGACGATTTTAGAAGAGTGATAGAGGTTGATTTGGTAGGTGCTTTTATTATGTCTCAATTATTGGGAAATAGAATGATAAAAAATGGCGGCGGGAAAATCATAAACATTTGTTCCATGATGAGTGAGCTTGGCAGAAATAGTGTAAGTGCTTATGCCGCTGCAAAAGGCGGACTCAAAATGTTGACCAGAAATTTGGCGACGGAATGGGCCAAACACAATGTGCAAGTAAATGGAATTGGTCCAGGATATTTTGCTACATCTCAAACAGAGCCTATTCGTGTGGATGGTCATCCGTTCAATGATTTCATAATTAACAGAACCCCGTCCGCAAGATGGGGAAATCCAGAAGATTTAGCCGGCACAGCTGTGTTTTTAGCTTCAAAAGCAAGCGATTTTGTCAATGGACAAATAGTTTACGTAGATGGTGGTATATTAGCAACAATTGGAAAACCAACAAACGAATCTTAATGAGTACAATAACCAATTCCAAAACGTTCATAAAAGATGATTTTCTTTTAGAGAACAAATTCTCTCAAAGACTGTATCATGAATTC
>CBFIGW010000167.1:0-6185 GCA_965662155.1 Maribacter sp.
TTTTCGAAACTACCCAAGGTTGTTTAGAGAATTTTGAACTAATGGTGTCCCCTCTAATCGATACAGATGATGACAAGGATGGTGTACCCGATGAACAAGATGCTTGTCCGGACACGCCATTAAACGCCATTGTTAATGCACAAGGATGTATTTCTAGTACATATCCAGCCGATCAGTTTACCATTAGTACGTTAAGTGTGACCTGTCGTGATCTTTCAAATGGCAGCATCCACATTATATCAAAGTCATCTGAAACCTTTACAGTTAGTATATTAAGTGAAAATAGTAATAAAAGTATTGATTTTAATGATGATTTAGTCATCAATGATTTAGATGCGGGTGCATATAATTTATGTTTCACCAATATTGAACAACCGGAATATCAATATTGTACCAAAGCAATTGTAAGAAGTCCAGAACCCTTAGAAGTGCAATCTATTTTAAATGGACTTGAGAATAGTGTTACTCTTAAAATGAAAGGTAGTTCCAATTACACAATATTTCTAAATGGAAATGAAATTAAAACAGAACAAAGTGAAATAACACTATTATTAAAACAGGATGTTAACTTTTTAAAAGTGAGCTCTAATATTACCTGTATTGATGCCTACGAAGAAGTAATTAAATTGGAAAATTCAATCGTAGTGTACCCTAACCCTGCTAAAGATAAAGTACATATTGATGTCGGTTCCATAGAAAAAGATAATTTTTCAGTTTCACTTTATTCTGGAGAAGGTAAAATAGTACTATCTAATACTTTTACCCAACCAAATAAAATAATTACCTTACCCCTAGATAGGCTTAAATCTGGAACTTACTTTCTTCGAATAGAACAAGGTGGTTCAACTAAATTCTCTAAAGTATTTAAGTTATGAAAAAAGGAATATTCATAATTTTCTTTTGCGGCTTGTTATTTGGTTGTGGAGCAGATTTGGATTTACTAAACGATATCCCTTTAGAAAAGCAAGTTGAGCTTGTATTTCCAGAGAATGTGTCTGAGTGTACAGAGGGAACAATTATTTCTGATACCCAAAGCGAAGTAATATTTAAATGGACCAATCTAACCGAAAACTCTGCTACCTATAACGTAAACCTTACCAACCTCAATTCTAATAAAACAGACATATTCGAAACTTCAAATACAGAATTACCAATCGTTTTGGAAAGAGGAACACCTTATAACTGGTATGTAAGCTATGTTGCTTATGATTTTCCTATAAGTGAAATATGGTCATTTTATAATGCCGGACCCGGATTAGATTCCTTTTTACCTTTTCCAGCCACAGCTTTATCCCCAGTTTCTGGTGCTTCCATATCATCAACAAGCACCAATGTTAACCTAATATGGAAAGGTGAAGACTTGGATGATGACATTATTGGTTATGATCTTTATTTTGGTATTGAGGAAAATCCACCATTACTAGCTGAAGATATTGAACCTACCAGATATAACGATATTCCTGTAACTGCAGGATTACAATATTATTGGAAAATTATCACTAAAGACAGTGTTGGAAACGAATCTGAATCTGAAATCTTTACTTTTACAGTAGGTTAGTCTTTTACTTTTTTAGTAGAAGAACAACAGCGATAATTTTATTTCAAAAGCTTAGACAAGATAAAAAAAGCCCCACAGTATTACTCGTAGGGCTCTTTATTTATAATCATTATACTAATTCTTACCTAATACCTAATATTCCATTACAATAAACTCTGATCTACGGTTCTCTTTATGCTTATCTTCAGGACAATAAACTCCATCTTTACAGTCGTTAAGCAATTGTCTTTCCCCAAAAGCCTCTATTGTAAGCTGAGAATCTGCTACACCTGTAGTTAGTAAATAATCCCTAGTTCTTTCAACCCTACGTTGAGATAGCCAATCGTTATATTTTGAAGCTCCTCGGGAATCAGTATGTGAGGTGATTTTTAATTTTAATGATGAATTTTCTTTTAATAATTCTGACAAATTATCTAAGATAGTTTTAGAATTATCATTTAAATAGGACGAGTTGAAACCAAAATAAACATATCCAAAGGCATTAATTTTATTCTCGATTTCCTTTCTTCTATTTAACTCAGCATCTTGTTTGGCTTTTTCCGCTGCCGCTATATCCGCAGCTTCCTTCTCTTTTTTAAGACGTTCTGCCAATAATGCTTCCTCCTTTAAACGGTTCACCTCAGCAATGGAGTCCATTTGTCTTTGTTTTTCCTTTTCTATAGCAGCTAACAACTCTAATTTTTCCTCACCTCTTTTGGAGAGCCCTTTTTCTATTCCAAATTGGTATACCACACCTGCAGCATGTTGTATATGGTTCGTAGACCCATTATCCTTTGACATAGACCATTTTCCTGATGAATTAAAATCAAGCCCCCACCTATCGGAAATCCAAGTCCTGAAGCCTACAATAGCATTGTAGGTGCCTCGACCAACATTATTGGCGTCAGTATAGCCCGCTCCAATACCAACGTATGGATCAAACCAAGCTGTCTCTCCAATAATTTTATTTAAGTCATAGGTAATTCTGGCATCTAGCCCTAAATAATCAACATCAGATGTATTAACCGACCCATCAATAATTTTACCAGTTTTGTATTTATTGTAAGTACCTATTGCTTCAATCCCTAATCCATTTTTAAAGTATCTACCAATGGATAGCCTGGATGGGTAAGATAATATGTTCCATTCATCTGAAACATTAAATAATCCATCAAATACATTTCCAGAATCATCCACAGCATTGTAGCCCAGACCTATAATCCAAGAACTCTGTACAATACTATCTTTTGAAGTGATCTTTAGATCTTCTTGTGCAATTCCTTTACCGATAAGAATTAGGAATGACAATGCGAATAGAAAAGTAGCCTTTTTCATCATTTATAAATTGGGGTTTAAAGTACAAACTTAATGCAACAATAATAATAGAGCAAAAAACTTCCCTATAATGTAAGAATATTCGTTAGATAGTTTATTGATAGTTTTTAATCGATAAAATACTCATTATTGAAGTATGATTTTTCGATTACTAATAGGCATCCTATAGATTTTAAATGGCTGTACAATTGCCGTTAAAGCATATTTACTTTTTTCACGGTTAACAGAAATTACCATGGTGTCTTTCGTTATTTTTAGAGGTTCTAATGTCAGTTTCCCAAGATGTACTTTTCCCGCATTCCACACAAACAACATTTCCTCATTAAAATTAATTTTTGGTAGCGGAAAACCAGGTTTACGGGTCCTGTTTATTTTTCCATAAAATGCTTCTAAAGATTTTTGATCTTTAATAAAAAAGGTTTCTTCTAAAGTTGAACCTCCATAATTATCTTTTAAAACAAGTTCCATTCCATAATCAGATAAAGATGTATTGGACTGGGCATTTTTCTGGCTTTTACAATTACTACAACCAATAAGCACAAGAATTATAAAGAAAAAGGAATTATTAGACATTTTTAAGGCGTTGTTTAAGTGCTTTGGTATACACTTCTTCATACAAAGGCAAAACATTCAAAATATCAAACTTCTTTGCTTCTAAAAAAGCATTTTGTTTAAATTCACTTAAAGTATCATCGTGCTTTAAAATAGAAATAGCATTGGTCGCCATTTCATCTATCTCACCAATTCCACTTAAATATCCGGTAACACCTTGTATATTAACCTCTGGAATACCACCCGTATTACTAGAAATTACTGGAACCTTATTTATCATAGCCTCTAAAGCTGCCAGCCCAAAACTCTCAGTTTCCGAGGGTAGAAGAAATAAATCCGAGAAACATAGAATCTTATCGATCTCATTACTATTACCCAAAAATATTACATTATCATGTAAACCTAGTTCTTCACATAAACGCTCTGCACCTTCTTTTTCCGGCCCCTCACCTACCATTATCAATTTAGATGGTACTTCTTTTTGAATTTTATTAAAAACACGAATTACATCGGGTATTCGTTTCACTTTTCTAAAATTACTGATGTGGGTAACAATTCGCTCATTTTCCTTAGCCATATTGGATCTTTGACAATCTGTAAAGGAAACATTATATTTTCTTTCATCAATAAAATTGGGTATGACTTCTATTTCATCTTTTATATCAAAAATCTCTAAGGTTTGTTGTTTTAAACTTGCAGAAACAGAAGTAACCATATCTGACTGATTGATACTAAAACTAACAGCTGGTTTATAAAAAGGATGTTTACCCACTAAAGTAATATCCGTACCATGTAGTGTTGTAACCATCGGTACATGAATATTCTCTTCCTCAAGCATTTTTTTCGCCATATAACCTGCATAGGCATGAGGTATGGCATAATGCACATGCAATAGGTCTATATCGTATAACTTTATGGTATCTACCAACTTACTTGAAAGTGCCAGCTCATAAGGTTGATAATGAAACAAAGGATATTCCGGTACGTGAACCTCGTGAAAGAAAATATTGTTATTCAATAGTTCTAATCTAACCGGTTGCCTATAGGTAACAAAATGTACTTCATGACCTCTATCTGCCAGTGCAATTCCTAATTCCGTGGCTACTACACCACTACCGCCAAAGGTGGGGTAACATACTATAGCTATTTTCATTGACACAAAAATACCCTTTAATTTAGTATAGAATCATAAATAGCCTGTTGAATCCTGGTTCTTAACCCAGATTTAACTAAAAGTGTATTGGACGCTGTCGGGTAGGTTCTATTTGATAAAAACACGTATACAATTTCCTCCTCAGGGTCCGCCCATGTATAAGTTCCCGTAAAGCCACTATGGCCAAAACTCTTCCTTGAAACACAGCCACAAGTGGGGCCACTTTTTTCTAACTGAGGTTTATCGAAGCCAACTCCCCTTCTTACATGTTTATCACAGAAATAGCACGTATTAAATTTTTTAACCGTTCTAGAATCAAAGAATTGCGAACCACCATAATATCCGTTTTGTAGGTACATCTGCATTATTTTTGCCACGTCATTGGCATTGCTGAAAAGTCCCGCATGTCCGCCAACACCGCCCTGCATTGCTGCGCCCATATCATGAACATAACCTTGTACCGTTTGATACCTGTAGTATTGATCCTCCTCTGATGGAATAATGTTGTCTTTTGAAAATTTTTCCAATGGGTTATAACTTGTACGGTTTGCTCCTATTTTTTTGTATAAAAAATCATTGACAAGTACATCTAATTTTTGGTTATATGTATCCTCTATAAACTTTTTCATTACAAAATAAGGCACATCACTATACCTATATCTATTAGATTTTAAATCTTGCCTGCCAATTCTATTATAAATTGAGTCGTTATAAGCATCTGTCAGATACAAATTATCGGCAACTTTGGTAGTAAAACCAGGTGTAGGTAAATTTCTATAAAATTCTTTGGAAGGCTTTCTATTTTTATCCAATGTCCTAACATAAAACGGAATCCATGCCGGTAATCTCCCGTAGTGAGATAAGGCTTTTAAAACAGTAACATTCTTTATTTCCGTATCCGAATAATCTGGAACCAATTCCTCAAAAGTATCATTAAGGGCAATTTTACCCTCCTCTTCCATTTTCATTACCATAGGCAATGTGGCCAATATTTTGGTAACCGATGCTAAATCGTAGATGTTTTCATCAGTTACATTATAATGGGAATCATAAGTAGGCTTCCCAAAACTTTTGCTGTAAACTACTTTGCCCCTTCTAGCTATTAATACCTGTGCACCAGGAAACATTAAACTATCTAAACCGTTTTGTACCAACCGATCAACTTCTGTCAAACCTTTAGAACTAAGACCCACTCTTTCTGGCAAACTATATCCCAAACGTTTAAGTGGTTTTAGCTTTATACCGGAACCATCAGGGAATTCTGAATGCGCAGTAACGGGCAATTTTCCAACTGCCGGTATGGCACCAAACAAGATCTCAGCTGTTTTTCTTTGAGCAATCTCACTGTTTTGATAGGCAACCACAACAGCATCTATATTTTGAAAAGTAGATATAGACGATAACGCGTAGGGCTTAACAAAAGAACAGAGTATTAGGTTAGATGTGCGCTGATTGGCAATTTCTTGCAACCAAGCAAGTTCCCTATTTGAAAATTCATAAGATTTCCAAGGACTTTTATTGCTTTTGTGATGACCTATAATTACTAAATTATAATTGGAAAGCTTGTTTTTTATAGATTCAATATCATTCCCATTTATTTGGGTTACC
>CBFIGW010000167.1:6195-6454 GCA_965662155.1 Maribacter sp.
CTCAGCATACTTATTAAGAGTTTTTATAAATGTGTCGTTGGAAGCATCCCCGAATTTTACATAGGCTATTTTTTTATTTTGAAGGTTTCTTATGCCTAAAAGATCAAATCTATTTTTAACCACGGTTATGGCATTTTCCATTGCCTGTTCATATATAAGGTCATCTTCCAAGGAATTTAAATCGCCATATAAATTTTCTATTTCAATTGGTTTATAATTATTAAGACCAACCTTGTATTTGGCCATCAATATTTTTTTT
>CBFIGW010000168.1:0-6423 GCA_965662155.1 Maribacter sp.
CAAGACGCAGCATTGGCCTCGTCGAGGGTTTGATTGCACGGGAGAGACCGGAGACCTCATTATTGGTTAAAGTTCCCGCGTATTTAAAACCGTGTTTGCTGTAAGTAATGTTTAAACCGTAAGATGTGGCTCTAACCAATGAATAAATGGTCTTACAATCCAATGTATCCATTTTGTTCTTTAGTTCCTGCACAAGATAATAGGAAAGGTTTTGTCCCCTATAATCTGGATGTGTAGTAAAATCTACTATTTCTAAGTTTGCTTCTTCCGGATGAAACTGAATGGTAGCATAAACCAATAGAACACCGCCCTCGTACAAACCATAGAATTGATGGTTAAGCTTGGCTAAGTCCAATAGATCTTGCTTGGTAACAATATGTGAAGGATGATACTTATAGGCTTTGGCGTTTAATTGGGCTAAATCTCCAAAGTGGACGGTATTTATTCTTCTAATATCAAAATTAACCGGCAATTCCATATGTGCTTTTTCATTTGGCTTGTTTGCAGCCCTAGCAATAGATTTAACTGTCTCTATGGTCTTTAGTATTTTGTCATTAGAAATGCCTTCATTGCCATTTGGGTAATCCGCTAAAAAATATCCAGAGGTATTCCCATTATAAAGACCGGGAATTTTGGCTTCTATTTGATATCCCTGATTTTTAAAAAAAGAAACTACATTCTCAGGTGCTCTACCGAGAATCTTTTGATAATTTTTTGCTTTTGCCAACTGCTTCATTTTTGGCAATATAGTTCTTAGGTTTTCTTGGTTTATTTCAGAGATAAATATTCTATTGTGAAAATCGCCGTGGTAAATTAAAGCACCATCGACACGTTCTATTTTTTCAAACATAGATTTATATGTGGGGGTTTACTATTTATTATTTAAGCAGTTCTAATTTGGCCATCGCCAAAAATGTAATATTTATTGGTAACCAATTGCTCTAACCCTAAAGGACCTCTATGGTGCAATTTATCTGTGCTAATAGCTAGTTCGGCGCCAACACCCATTTGCCCTCCATCTGTAAATCTGGTAGAGGCATTTTGATAAACAGCGGCACAATCTACTTGTTCCATAAATTGTTGTGCTTTATCAGGATTTTTGGTCATTATCGTAGCAGAATGCCCGCCAGAATTTTCATTGATTTTTTCAATAGCTTCTGGCAAGGAGTTTACGGCCCCTAAACAACATTTCATTGCTAAAAATTCTTCCTGCCAAATCGTATTGTCCTCAATTGGAGTGGAATTTGGAATTGACTTGTTTACATCATCATCTACTAAAATATCGATACTATTTTTACTTAACAAATTGTGGAGCTGTATTAACTTTTCCTGGTAATTTGCTATATTCTTACTAATTAATATCTTATCCAATGCATTACATGCAGAAATCTTATGTGTCTTTGCGTTCATAATAACTTTTAAGCTTTGTTCCCAATCGGCATTTTCGTCAACATAAAGAAAATTATTGCCTCTACCGCTTACCAAAACGGCACAATTGGCATGTTGCTTTACAAAATTGATAAGTCTTTCCCCTCCTCTTGGAACAATTAAATCTAATTTTTCGGTTGGGTTCCTAAGAAACTCTTGTGTTTCGGAACGGTTCATATTTAATAACTGGATAGAATTTTCGGAAAGATCATTTTCTTGCAGGGCTTGGTGCCATAAATTGGTTAGTACCCTGTTACTATGATAGGCTTCTTTACCGCCTTTTAGCAATATCTTATTGCTAGCTTTAAAGGCCAATACCGCTGCCTCAATGGTAACATCCGGTCTAGATTCATAAATAATCATAATGGTGCCGAAAGGAGCTGTTTTATTAATAATCTTTAAACCATTTTCTAAATTTTTAGATGAAATTGGTCGGTTTACTGGATCTGCCTGCCCTCTAACGTCATTTATAGCTTGTATCATACCATCTATTTTATTGTCTGTAACTACAAGACGGTCATACATGGCTTGATCATCTTTTTGAAACAAGTTCAAATCTTTTTTGTTGGCCTGTACTATTTTGTTTCGGTTTTCATCTAGAAGTCGCATCATGCACCCTAGAACGTTATTTTTTATTTCTGTCGTCAATAATTTCATTTTGTAATTTCTTGTTCTTCCATGGTTACCCTTGTGCCAACATTCTTGCCATCGATTATATCAATTATGGTATTTTCTTTTTTCCCATTGGCAATATAGGTAGGTATATTATTTGCGGCCGCTTGCTGGGCATAATCGAGTTTTGAACCCATTCCCCCGCGACCTTCTTCTTCTTTTTTATTACTGTCTTTTATGTACTTGTCCAGATTTTCCTTAGGATTCACATGTTCCACCAAATCTGTATTTTTTGCATTAGGATCTCCTGTATAAAGTCCGTCAATATCCGTCAGAATAATTAACCTGTCTGCGTTGAGCAGTTGTGCAATTAAAGTTGCCAACTCATCATTATCGGAGAACATACTCATGGTCACGGAAACCGCATCATCTTCATTTGCAATGGGAATAACGCCTTCAGACAACAGTCCCTCGCAGCAATTAACCATATTTTGTCTGTGTATACCAGGGCTGAAATCTCTTTTTGTAGGTAGTACTTGTGCACATTTCATTCCATAATCATGGAATATATTATAATAAAGGCGCATCATTCTTGGTTGTCCAATGGCCGAGTACACTTGTCTTCGTTGTGTTCTGTCCTGAATACTTGAATTTCCCAGAACCTCTTTTCCTGCTATAACCGATCCAGATGACACTAATACGGTTATAATATCACGTTCATAGAGTGTAGCTATTTGTTCAACAAGATTTCTAAGAACAGGTCTCACAATTCTATTGTCTTTGTTGGTCATAACATTGGTTCCAACTTTCACCACTATTCTCTCCTTATGCATATGATTTTTCTTTTCCTAGTTCTATAGCACGTTCAAAAGCGGCAAAAGCTGCTTCTTTTATCAATTCACCTACGTTATTATCGTCCATACTATCCAATGCTGCCCTTGTGGTACCACCTTTACTCGCAACCTTGTCCATCCAAGAATTTGGAGAAAGATCATTTTGATTAAATAATTCAATGGCGCCAGTAAACGTTTGGCTTACCAATATTTTAGAAACATTTTTAGAAAAACCCATTTTCAAGGCAGCCTCCATCATACTCTGCATAAAGTAAAAAACATAGGCTGGACCACTACCTGAAATTCCTGTAGAAGCATCAATAAAGTTTTCATCGCTCACTAAAATTGATTTTCCAGTAGTATCTAATAAACTTTCAATAGTTAATAATTCTATTCTTGAAACTTGTTCAGATGCTACAAAAGAAGTAAGTCCCTTACCTATTTTTGCTGGTAAATTGGGCATTGCCCTAACTATTTTATTTAGCCCTGTAAGGTCTTTTATGGTTTTTATGGTAATTCCGGCCATTATTGAAATTATAATTTGGTCGTTGTTTACCAATGGTTTTATTTTTGACATTAATTCTTCTGCGTGATATGGTTTAACCGCAATAAAAATTATATCCGCTTGCGGAACGCAATCTCCTAGCTCTTTATATGTGTCAAATTTGGAATCTTTTTTAAGTTCTTCTAGTTTTTCTGCGGAAGTATCCAATACTCTTATATTCCTTTTTTTTAATAACTTGGATTTGGACATACCTTCTGCGTAGGTGAGCCCCATATTTCCTGCTCCAATAACTAAAATTTTCATAAACTGGTTTTTGTTGTTGATTAAATATTTATTCTGCTTCTTATACGAATAACATTTTTTCTATTCTGTTATTCTTTTTGGTGAAAAAGGTGTGGGTGCATTTGTGTATGGTCATAATGCGTACTCCTAAAAAGTATTTTTTAATATAGGTAACCTTTGAGTTCAGCTTACCTAATCTTGTAGTATATATTTCACGTACTTTGCTTTGTCTTTTAATGTAAATTATCTTCATGTTATGTTGTTTTTAGTAAATATCACAACCATGCGAATCCAAAATTATATTTAGTTATAAGGATTAGGGTTATGCGTAATTACTTATGAGATACACCAGATTGGCAGTGTATTGAATTCGTGTAATTGTAAGTAAGGCCAGTAAATAAGTATTTGTAACATTCTCCTTAGTCCTCGGAGTCTAGGAGATATTGTTGCCTGTATTCAGCCTTTTGAATGGCCTCTCTTCTTGCCTCGGACTGTTTTGTAAAGTGTTGTCTGTCTTTGATTTGGTCTAAGACTTTGGTTTTTCGATACTTTCTCTTATATCTTTTTAGGGCTCTTTCTATAGATTCTCCTTGTTTTACTTCTATCTTTAACATATTTTCTTTCTTTTTTTATAAATAGGCTCTTAAAATTCTGTTGTTAGATTTCCCTCGTAAGGCTCTTAGACCTTTTTCTCTTACTTGTCTAACACGTTCTCTGGTAATTCCAAAAATATCTGCAATCTCTGACAAACTCATTGGATAGTTGTTTCCAATTCCATAGTATAGCCGTATTACATCTCGTTGTCTTGGCGTAATGGCCTGTAGGGCATTTTCAATATCTGTATTAAGTGATTCTTGGATGACTTCTTCATCGGGCCTGGACATTTCCTTAGATTCTATCACATGTTGTAAAGAAGCGGTCTCACTATCTCTCAACGGAGCGTCTAAGGAAGCATGTTTGCCGGAAACTTTCATGGCACTTTCTACATTTGAAAGGCTCATTTCCAATTCATCCGCAATTTCTTTGGTGCTCGGAGGTCTTTCATGTGTTTGCTCCAAAGAAGAATATACTTTATATATTTTGGTTATGGTTCCAATTTTATTTTGAGGGATTCTTATCATTTTGGAATGATTGGATAGTGCCTGCAAAATAGACTGCCTTATCCACCACACGGCGTAAGAAATAAATTTAAAACCTCTGGTTTCATCAAAGCGTTTTGCAGCTTTTACCAAACCTAGATTCCCTTCATTAATTAAATCGGTAAGTTTAAGACCTCTGTTTTGATATTGCTTTGCTGCGGAGACAACAAATCTTAAATTTGCACTTACCAATTTGTCCAATGCTTTTTGATCACCTTCTTTTATCCTTTGGGCAAGCTCAACTTCTTCATCGGCAGTTATCATTTCAATTTTGCTAATTTCTTGAAAATACTTTTCCAATGACTTCGCGTCCCTGTTGGTAATTTGTTTGGTAATCTTAAGTTGTCGCATATGGTATATTTAAAATTGAACAACTTATAACGTATCATAATAATCTGAATTACCAAAAAAATAAGCAGTTTTAGTCTTTTTTTAGCATAAATTGAAGTAAAATGAGCTAAAAAACGTCTAAAACAGTTAATATTTTAATTTTTTTGATTGAAAATTTTAGAAGTTAACAAAACCGCTAAGTTGAATCAGAGTTCATTCTATTTATATCTATTGTTTAAAAATATGTAATGAAATATGAGCGTATTTTTACCTTCCTTATAGTAACATGGTTAATTTTAGGGTATAGATTTATTTTGTTGGATAGTGTATTTTTGATTTTAAGAAAAAAGATTCATGAAAAACATATCTCTAACATTCTTATTTATTTGTTCAATTTCAAGCTTGCTCTGTGCACAACAAATAGATTTTTCAAAATTACAGAGTCTACAAATTAGAAATGTCGGTCCTGCGAATATGAGTGGTCGTATTACAACCATTGATGTCGTAGCCGATAATCCCAAAATGATGTATGTAGGTGCGGCATCAGGAGGGGTATGGAAATCCGAAAATGGAGGTTCTGCTTGGAAACCTGTATTTGATGACCAACCTACCCAAAACATTGGAGCATTGGCCATTCAACAAAGTAATCCCAATACCATTTGGGTGGGCACCGGAGAGGGAAATCCAAGAAATTCAATGAATCTTGGTATGGGTATTTTTAAAAGTACCGATGGCGGCCTTACTTGGAAGCACATGGGCCTAGAAAGTACTAAGACCATCCATAGAATTATTATTGACCCTAATAATCCGGAAGTTGTTTATGTGGGTGCCATGGGAGATCCTTTTACGGCCAATGCACATAGGGGACTTTTTAAAACCGTTGATGGTGGACGGCATTGGGATAAAATTCTCTTTACGAATGAAAAATCGGGGGTTGCGGATATGGTCATGGACCCTACAAATCCGAACCGCATTTTCGTAGCTCTTTACGAACATGAACGTACGCCCTACTATTTCACTTCTGGGGGAAAAGGTTCGGGACTTTACCTAACAACAGATTCAGGAAAAAGCTGGGAAAAATTAGATGAGAAGAATGGATTACCATCAGGTGATTTAGGACGTATTGGGTTGGCAATTGCCCCTTCACAACCCAATAGAATGTATGCGAAAATAGAGGCGAAAAAGAATGCCATCTATCGTAGCGATGATGGTGGCAACAGTTGGAAGCTTATTAATGTTAACCCCAAGTTCGCCAATAACCGACCGTTTTACTTTCAGGATTTGGCAGTAGATA
>CBFIGW010000169.1:0-6397 GCA_965662155.1 Maribacter sp.
TTGGCAAAAATGGGGCCTTTATTAAACTTGAAAAACTTTTTACCTGTAGTATGGTCTTCCTCCAAGATTTCTGTACCAACAATATCCGAAGGCATAAGGTCTGGGGTAAACTGTATTCTATTAAAATTTAGGTCAATTGCCTGAGAAATCGTCTTTATCAATAAGGTTTTGGCTAATCCAGGAACACCCTCCAACAATGCATGGCCGCCAGCCAAAAATGCGATCAACAATTGCTCAATAGCTTCTTCTTGGCCTATAATAACCTTTGCTATTTCTTGTTTTAAAAGTGAAACTTTATTGGTTAACAAATTGATTTCCTTCTCAGCTTTAGCCAAATTATTCTCCATATAGTACTTTTAAGAGGTTAAGGCATAGATAACAATATTTACCCCAAAACGGGTATTGTCTATTTTATACCATCGTTTATTTCTAAAATCATAATCCCATTCACAGCCGTAATCCTTATTGCTATACAAAACTCCCAATCTGCCATTCACTTCAATTGCCTTTAAATATTCATGCACCAAATCATCTCCCCATCCATTCAATTCTTGGGAGGTTGTGGGCGGACCATCTTCAAACTCAAAGAAAATAGTATACAATTCATGGTCGTTCGGAATTTTTTTTAAAGCATCGCCACCAAAAATATCCTCCATCTGTCTTTCAAAAGATTTGGCAAAAAGACCATCAATATCATGATTGCAATCGTCAACAAATACAAAACCCCCATTATTCACATACTTCTTAAAATTCTCCCTTTCTTTTTTTGTAAACTGAACCAACTTATGGCCAGACAAGTAACAAAAAGGACACTTAAAAATAGCATCACTACCCAGTGGCACTATGTTTTCGGTAGTATCTATGCGAAGTGTAGTATATTCCACCAATGAATTTAGAAGATTGGACGGCATACGCTGATCCACATCCCAATCACCAGATTCATATTGAAGCCTAGTAAAGAAAAAATTATTGTTCAAGTGACTGTTTTGCTTTTATAATCAAAACAAAAAACTGGTTGTGATATATTATTCTCACAACCAGTTCTTAGAATTATATGTTGTTATACGGCATCTGACAAACTAGTAAATGTAAAGTCCCTTATTTTCATATATGGAATTAAATTACCGTTGATACGAACCTGTTTACCTAAGGTCTCAAGATTATTCAACATGATTATTGGACTTTCATTAAAACGGAAGTTTTTAACTGGATACTTTATCTGTCCATTTTCGATATAGAAAGTTCCATCACGTGTTAGTCCTGTATATAATAGAGTTTGTGGATCTACGGACCTAATGTACCAAAGCCTAGTCACCAAAATTCCTTTTTTAGTACTCTTTATCAAATCTTCTAGGGAAGCATCACCACCACCCATAATTATATTGTTAGGAAATGGAACGGGCTCAACTCCTTTTTGCTCTGCCCAATATCTACTATAAGCCAAGTTGGTAACTACACCGTTTTTTATCCATTCAGTCTTTTTCAATGGTTGTCCGGCTCCGTTCCAAGTTGATGTTGGTACTTCTGTATTCAAAGGATCGGACCAAAGATTAACTCGTTCATCTACGATCTTAACCCCCATTTTTGTACCACCACCTTCTTTGGACATAAAACTGCGGCCTTCATCTGCAGTTCTAGCATTTAAGGACCTGCCCATATTGCTTATTAAATTTTCACCTGCAGCAGGTTCTAAGATCACCGTATATTTACCAGGCTCAATTGCTTTGGCCTCACGTGACATTACCGCTTTATCAATAGCAACTTTAGAGGCCTCGGCAGCATCAAATTTTCTAATATCATTAAAGTCTCGAGATACCCAGCCAGAACCAGTACCATCATTACTTCTCATGGTAACCGTAAAATCTACATTGGAGGATTTATTATAAGCAAACAACCCTTTTGAGTTGAGCATTGCGTTAAAGTCATAGGAATCATCTAAAAAACCAGCGGCGGTAACATCCTTGGCTACTGCTGGCGTTATGCTACTATCTGCAACAGAAGCTCTATATTCTGGTGTGATTTTAGCCGTTTCCTCCACATAATTAATAGCATTATCGTATTCCTGCGGCCCTAACGGCTCCATAAATTCAGGGTTTTCAGGAGAAAGTTTCGCTAATTCTTCGGAACGCTTTACCACTTTTTCCAGTGAGGCATCGTCAAATTCATCAATAGTTGCGGTTCCAGATTTCTTGCCAAAACTAGACTGTACTACCAAACTTTGGTTGGAGCGATGACCTGAAGTGGAAACTGAATTTCGAGCATAACGAATATTTCCACTTTCACTACCACCTAAATTAATTTCGCAAGTATCAGCTGTAGAAAAGCTCAATGCTTTTTCCATTATTTTTCTAGCTTCATCTTCTGTATATATTGCCATTTTAGTATTTTTTTATTTGTGAATAGATTAAATGGTACGTCCTGTGTTAATGACATTAATATCATTGAACCTTGTAGTTGAGCTGCCATGTGAAACAGCACTAACCTGAGACGGCTGCCCTTTACCATCAAAGAATGAACCGAACATACGATAATCGCTCTCATCACATATTTTAGCACATGAATTCCAAAATTCCTGTGTATTGGATTGGTACGCCACATCGTTTAGCATACCTACAATTTCACCGTTTTTAATTTCATAAAAAACCGTACCGCCAAATTGGAAATTATAACGCTGCTGATCAATAGAGTAAGAACCTCTACCCGCAATATAAATTCCTTTTTCAACATCTTTAATCATCTCTTTAATAGAGTATTTCTCCTTACCAGGTTCCAAGGAAACGTTAGGCATTCTTTGAAATTGAACATCGTTCCAACTTTGAGCATAACAACAACCATGAGACTCGTTCTGATCAATGATATTAACTTGATCACGAATGGCTTGGTAGTTCACCAATACTCCATTTCTAACCAAATCCCATTGCTTACATTTAACACCTTCATCATCATAACCAACTGCGCCCAAACTACCTTCTTGTGTCTTATCGGCTACTAAATTTACAAGATTGCTACCATAGTTGAAGTCGCCAGACTTCCACTTATCCAACGTTGCAAAACTTGTACCGGCGTAATTAGCTTCATAGCCCAAAACACGATCTAGTTCTAATGGGTGTCCTACCGATTCGTGTATGGTTAATCCTAAGTGATTTGGCTCAAGCACCAAGTCATATTTACCTGGATCTACAGATTTTGCACTTAACATTTCTTTTGCTTGCTTTGCTGCCTGTACGGCATCTTCAACAATATCATAGCTCTTACGATACAATGTGATCCCTGCCGGACCCTCCAATTTCTCAGAAGCCAATCCATCCATATATTCGTATCCCATACCCATGGGAGCACTCATGGCCTGTCTGGTCTTAAATTTACCCGCTTCGCGATCTACTGCCGTTACGCGAAAAGTGGGCCAAATTCTATGTACGTCTTGATCAATATAAGAGCCCTCGGTAGAGGCAAAATATTTTTGTTCGTTCACCATAAAAAGTGCCGAATTAACAAAATTGGCACCGTTATCCATGGCAGCGGCATTTGCATTTAACAGCAAATCTACTTTTTCGGAGACAGGAACTTCTTTAAAGTCCTTTTTAATTGGAGATTTCCATGAAACTTCTCCGTAAGAAGCTACAGGAGCCAATTTAACGGGTTCCTTCTGGATTTTAGAATTTGCTTTTGCAATAGCAACTGCTTGCTGGGTAGCTTTTTTTATACCATCTTCGGTTACACTGTTGGTAGAGGCAAAACCCCAAGTACCATTTGCAATTACGCGAATACCTATTCCAAAAGATTCCGTATTGACTACATTTTGTACTTTATCTTCCCTGGTAAATACATATTGGTTTAAATACCTACCTATTCTGGCGTCCGCATAAGAGGCCCCTAGTGACTTAGCTGTATTTAAGGCCACATCTGCCATTCTTTTTTTAACAATGACATCCATCCCAGGTTCCAGCAAGGCTTCTGTTTGTATGGTATTACCCATCATACTTGCAGGCACCAATAAGGACGCTGCACCTAATCCGGATAATTGAACAAAATCTCTTCTTTTCATATAGTGATTTTAGTTTAAATTTCTAGCATGTTGGTTTAAATTGATTCGTAATCCACATACAGTCCAAAAGGAAGAATCAATTTTATTCGATACCAAGAAATTAGAAATTGTATAAGTTTTTCATTTCCTCCTAAAATACAGAAATATAACAATACCCCGAACGTTTGTTTAGAATTTATTAAGAAGAATTTATGATAAATACAATTGGAACGTCTAATATTAAAAAAATGATAAATAAACCTATATTCTATAAAGACAATCTAAAAGTGCTTTTCCGACATCCTTTAATTCAACAAAATGAAAAAAACACAATGCTTTTTTTGAAATTTAGTTTGTATATCCTAAAATTGAATTTATATTTGCAGCCGCTTATGGCGATAGGGTACCTTAGCTCAGTTGGTAGAGCAACGGACTGAAAATCCGTGTGTCCCTGGTTCGATTCCTGGAGGTACCACAAAAAATCCTTACTTCATTGTAAGGATTTTTTCGTTTTTAGGATATCCCGAGATTTATGTAAGTAGGTTACATTTCAAATTTATTCTCTTTAATCAGCCTTAAACCCGATCTAATGAAATGATAAGAGCGCTAGTTAAATAAAACATTGTCACTTTTTTATATCCTCTTTCATATTATTTCTTAAATTGATTGCTATTACTCTCAATAATAAATTATAATCAATTACCTCCTAAGCCTCACATGAACTGTAAAAATACCAACTATATAAAAATCACCACCACATTTGTATTAGTTCTATTTTTTATATCATGTCAAAATAAAAATAATCCTAATGTTCAAAAAGAACGACTGGTAGACAAGGTGTACCCCTTATTGGATACGGAAAATTCCAGATGGTTTTTCTTTTCCTCAGCTAGCAGACCGTTTGGAATGGTAAACCTAAGCCCAGACACAGAAATAAAAGGTGCTTGGGATAGCGGTTATAGATATAAAACTGATACTATAAAAGGTTTTAGTCATATACACGCTTGGCAAATGTCCGGTCTTTCAATTATGCCAATAACGGTTACCGATGAAAACGAAAGCAAGTTTTTTTCAGACTTTTATTCCGTTTTCTCACATAATAAAGAAACCGTAACACCAGGATATCATTACTTAGAATTGGATAGATACCAAATTAAGGCAGAACTAACCAGCACTAAAAGAGTGGGCTTTCATAAATACAGTTTTCCAAAGCAACAAAACGCTGGTATCCTGTTCAACTTAAACACCATTTTAGGCCCATGTGATAATGTAGAAGGCTCCTTACAACAAACTGGAATAAGAGAATTATCAGGTAAATTAGTTGCTTCCCCAACGCATAGACGCCCCAAACCAGTTACCATATATTTCCAAATTAAGGTAAATGTTGACATAAAGGAATTTCAAAAAGACAACAAGACTGGGAACTACATCATCCTTTTAGATAAAACAAAGCGAGCCGTTCTTTTAAAAGCAGGTATTTCATATACTTCAATTAAGAATGCATCAATCAATATAGAAAAAGAATTACCCCACTGGAATTTTGACCAAGTTGTGGAAGAATCTAAAAACGAGTGGAATTCTTTTCTGGGAAGAATCAGAATCAGAGGTGGTACAGTGAAAGCCCAACAAAGATTTTATACCGATTTATGGCACGCTTTACTTGGCAGAAGGGTAATCAACGATGTAAATGGGGCATATCCGGATAACACGGGAAATAATTTTAAAGTGGGCCAATTGCCTTTAAATGACGAAGGAAAGCCATTGTTCAACCATTATAATTCAGATTCGTTTTGGGGTGCCCAATGGACCATCAATACACTATGGGGTTTAGCTTATCCAGATATCATGGAAGAGTTCTCCTACTCATTATTACAGTATTACAAAGATGGTGGTTTAATACCCAGAGGACCATCTGGTGGCAACTACACCTATGTTATGACCGGGGCGTCATCAACTCCTTTTATAGTTAGTGCTATTCAAAAAGGAATAATTAAAAAAGACATAGATTTATTTTATTCAGCTTTAAAGACAAATCATGAACTTGGGGGGATTATGGAACGGGTTGGTTACGAGCATACGACCCAAAAAGGAGGAGGGCTTTCCTACTATTTAGATAAAGGCTATGTACCCTATCCTTTGCCGGACGGGAAATTTGGAAGCCATCAAGATGGGGCAAGCTTAACTTTGGAATATGCCTATCAAGATTGGACCTTGGCACAACTGGCCAAAAAAATTGGTAACGCACCTGATTATAAATATTACATGAAAAGGTCCAAAAATTATCAAAATTTATTCGATACTACTTCCGGTTGGATTCGACCTAAGAATATAAATGGAAAATGGTATGATAATTTTGATTCTTATCAATACCAA
>CBFIGW010000170.1:0-6354 GCA_965662155.1 Maribacter sp.
TTGGCACTAAAAAACCAAGCATAAAAACTAAGGTCAAAAAAGACAATCGAGAATTACATTTCATTATTTGGGGGAGTTTATTTCAAACAAGAACCACGTAATTGGACTTTTATTTCATTTTATTAGACGAACGGTTACCCAATTTATGTTTAATGTTAATTTTGAGTGATTTAAGAATATGTGACCGACCCTGATTAGGGTAAATCGATACTTCTTTTTTAGCCTTATGGCGCAGATTATTGTCTTTATTTAGTAAAATAAATCTAGTATCTTATGATGTTAAAAAACGACGAATTCTATTGGTGAATGAATGCTATACATCGTATTGCAACACTTTTTTCCGTATACTTATATTTCAATATGAGATTTTAACCGGTTCCAATATACCTGTAACATGAAAAGAATAGTAGTACACCTTTCCTATATGTTCCTATTGTCCCTAATATATAGTGTGATAGGATGCAAGGACAATAAAAAAGAGCCAGAAAACCAAGTCAATACCCAACCCAATATCATTTATATCCTGGCCGATGACTTAGGTTACGGTGAGCTTGGTGTATACGGGCAAGAAAAAATAGAGACCCCAAATATTGATGCCCTAGCGAATAACGGGATGCTCTTTACACAACATTATACGAGTGCACCGGTTTGTGCCCCTGCCCGATATATGTTGTTGACAGGCAAACACTCCGGCCATGCTTATATCCGCGGAAACGATGAGTGGAAAGAGCGCGGCAATGTGTGGAATTACAAAGCTATGGCCAAAGATTCCACCCTAGAAGGGCAACGGCCCATACCCTCGAGTACCGTATTGCTTCCCCAAAAGCTAAAAGAGCAGGGCTATACTACAGGAATGGTTGGCAAATGGGGCTTGGGCGCACCGCATACGGAATCTATTCCTACCAAAATGGGATTCGATTTTTTTTACGGTTACAACTGCCAAAGACAAGCTCATACCTATTATCCCTTGCATCTCTACCATAATGAAAATAGAGTGCATTTACAGAACGATACCATTGCGCCCTCAACCAAATTCCCAGAAGGGACGGACCCCAATGACCCGGAAAGTTATACCGATTACACACTAAATGATTATGCGCCAGAACTAATGTTCCATCAGATGATCAACTTTATTTCCGACCAGCAAAACGACCCTTTCTTTTTCTATTGGGCCACACCCATACCCCATAATGCAATCCAGGCCCCTCAGCGTTGGGTAGACTATTACAAAGAAAAATTTGGACCGGAAGAACCCTATTTGGGAGACAAAGGCTATTTTCCACACCAAAACCCTAGGGCGGGCTACGCCGCCATGATTTCCTATTTAGACGAAAATGTGGGTAAGCTCATTGATCATTTAAAAAAAGAAGGGCTATATGAAAACACCTTGATTGTTTTTAGTTCCGATAATGGAGTCACCTTTACCGGTGGCACGGATGGGGAATTCTTTAATAGCTCCGGGCCCTTTGGAGAAGAAAGAGGCAAGGGAAAAGGTTTTGTGTACGAAGGAGGTATTCGTGTTCCCATGATTGCCAGTTGGCCCGGACATATAGAGCCCGGCACACAAACGGACCATATTTCTGTACAGTATGATGTTATGGCAACGCTGTCGGATTTAGTGGGTTTTAAAAAACCACAAAATCAGGACGGTATCAGTTTTTTACCTACTTTATTGCAGAAAGAAGAACAAAAGCAACATGATTTTCTCTATTGGGAATTCCCTGAGTATGGCGGGCAAGTGGCTATTCGTATGGGCGACTGGAAAGTGGTACGCCAGCACCTAAAAGATGATGAACCCGCCACACTGGAGCTTTACAACCTAAGTACGGACCCAGCGGAAACAAATAATGTTGCCCAAGAAAATCCAGAGATTTTAGAACAAGCTGCTGCCATTTTTAAAGCCGAACATACTAATGCGGCAACCGAACGGTTTCGCATTCCCATGATTGAGGAGGGCCTGTTAGGCAAATAAATAATCCCCATATATTCACTTTGTCCTTATGGTTTTACAAAATCCTTCCATGAATAGGGATAAGCTGTGACCACAAATCACTGTTAAGGATTTTATAAATAGCGTATTACAACTGAAAAACACCCCTTTTTACCGATAGTGATAGCTTCAATGCCATATAAACACGTAGCTATTAAGAACCGGGTTCATAAAGGCCATTAGCTAGGCCAACGTTCTTTATTTAATTGATAATTTTTACAAGATGAAAACAAAGCAGATATTGTCCATCCTTACCATACTAACCATCTGTTTTTTTACCAAGGCCCAAGAAAAATCGCACTGTATTTATGATGAGTGTGGTTATGAACCCGGGCAAATCGTTTACCTTTTTGGCGACCAAGTACAACTACGTGAAGCGCCCACAACAAAAGCCAAAGTGTTGAAAACCCTACCTATTGGCACGCGCTTGGTGGTGCAAGAAAAACATGAAAACTCTTGGCCCTACAAGGGGGTTGACCATCACTTTTACAAAGTGACTCTTAAGGGTACCGAGGGCTATGTGCTGGGCGGACTTATTGCCATGGAAAGGAAGACTATTAACCATGTGGTGCACCTTTTTGGTCGGAGCAAAACGGGCAATGAAGACTATCTCTTAATTCGTACCTTAGGAGATAACGGCAATTTTACAGAGAAATCTACACGTCTTGGCAATGGTCAGTTCTACTTGACTGTATTAGGTGCCAAGGGCCTCCCAAATATTGATGGGATTATTTTCGTGGATTATCTTGCCGAGGCCTGTGGGGTTGAAGGCGGTGGCATTTACCTTTTTCAACAAGAAGGGGTCTTACACCAAGTAGCCCGACTCTCACAAGTTTCTGATGCCGGTGCCTATTTATGGGAGCAATTCATCTTCCCCGAGGACGAACATGGCGTACCCGGTAAGATTCGCTATAAAAAAGAAATGGGTGAAAACTTTGATGAAACCGCCCATTGGAAAAAGACCAGTATAGAGACTAAAATAATGGTCTGGAACAACCATAGCTTAGAGCTGGCAAAACGATAACATTAAATTAAACCTCAAAAACCTGTTACCTAGAGTGACAGGTTTTTTAATGGTTCTCTGAAAAATTAGAATTGTATTTTGTAAAAAGTACGTCCTATAATTGTACTAACAACTACCCTAAAATAGAACCAATAGTACAGTTAACATCGCTTTCTTAGGGAATTACAACATTTTTGTGGCGGCCCATATCCAAATTCCTACATTTATCGCCGACCATGAAACAATTATTCAAAATTGTAATTCCACTGAAGCTTCTCATTGCATTGGCCCTACTCGTTTGTGGTCAAAATGTAAACGCTCAAAATTCAGCACCCGTTGCCATTGCTGATGAATATGCTGTGGGTTTAAATGTCACAAGAAATAGTAATGCAACAGATGGTCTTTTAAGCAATGACAATGATATTGATGGTATTGCAACCCTAAGTGTTAGGACAACACCTGTTGTTGATGTGAGCTCTGGTAACTTAACCTTAAATACAGACGGAAGTTTTGAATATACCCCAAATACCAATTTTGTAGGCACGGATACTTTTACATATGAAGTGTGTGACAATGGTACGCCCAGTGAATTAATTTCACAATTTGATTTTGATACTGCTACGCTAACGGATGCCACAGTTGGACCCAATGCAACGTCCATTAATCCCAATGCGGTAAACATAGAATGCGGTGTACATATTCCCAGTGGTAGCACTGGAGGAAATGTAGGCTTGGATTTGGTTATCCCCAATACGGGAGGTATTTTCAACTTTACCAGTTTTGAAGCCACTTTTGAATATCGTGACCAAGAAAGTCAGGCCAGATTAATTGAAGCAGGTAACTTTAGCTTATATCATGTTAGGGCCAACGATTTAGGTATGTCTCTAACTGTAATTAATGGCAGCACCGGTCTTCAGGAGACGTACACCCTAGATTTAGGATCTTTTCTGAGTGGAAACAATCCTTATTCGGTAATTTATAATGAAATAACGGGCGAGGTAATCTATGATGCCAATGGAACGGAGACCACTTTTGCGGTCGCACCTCCCTTTTCGCCTCTGGATTCCAGTCTTGCCACTGATATTTTGATAGGTCGTCAATTGGATAATTCTGGACGTAACTTTGCTTCTTTCTGTAGCCTACAATTCCACGACCGTAGTATACTTTGTGACACCGCGGTAGTAACCCTAGCGGTAAAAGCCAGCGTTATCACTAACAGGCGGATTACCTATAGGGTGGACCCCAATTAATTGGCTCAATACACTATAGTCCCTATAGCTCTGGCGGGTAATGTTGCTACACTTTCCTTCTCCCCTGTTTTAATGGTAATTTGTTTTTCTACCGTATCCTTATTTTGTAGAATGATCACTAATTTACCTTCTGATGTCTTAAAAGCCACATTGGGCAAACTCAACAAGCTATTGGAAGCAATTCGTACCGAACCAGGTGGCACATACTTCGAAGCCTGCGCAATGATATAATATGCGGGGTTTCTTGTTATGGAATCGCCTTCTATGGTTAAAGCACCCAAGCAACGGTCACAACCCCCACGATCAGTATGCGGGTCTTGGTTTTCATCGGCGGCTAAATTCCATTCCAAAACCGTTCTTGCCCAATTTCGTGGGGCACCAATAATTAGGTTTTCATTATGCCAAGCTACGTCACCTTCAAAATTTCCCGGGGCGCCAACCCACTGTTCCGTAAAATAGAGGTTTTTGGTAGGGTGTGCCTCGTGTACTTCGGTCAAGGCATTAATCTCCCCTCCATAAAGATGAAAAGCAGAACCGTCTATATACTCGGCGGCTTCTGCATCGTTTAAAATGGATATAGGGTAATCTGGGCGATCGGCATTATGGTCGTAAATGATAATTTTTGTTGTAATACCCAATTCTTGAAAAGCGGGACCCAAATTATTTTTGATAAAATCTGCCTGCTGGTCGGCAAGCATCAAAAGACTGGGATTATTACCGGGGTGCAATGGTTCGTTCTGTATGGTCAAAGCATCTATGGTAATGCCCTCTTTCCCCATTTCTTGAATATATTTTGCCAAATAGTTGGCATATGCAGGTTGGTATTGCGGTAATAAACTTCCTCCCCGGGTATCGTTATTGTCTTTCATCCATGCTGGCGGCGACCAAGGCGAACCCATTAATTTTATATCAGGGGCTATGGACAGAATCTCTTTCAATACTGGAATCAAATACAAGGTATCGTAACCTAATGAAAAATTCTCAAGTCCTTCATCTGTAGTTCCCAAGGGCAGGTCGTTATAGGACCATGGTTCTTCATCCAAATCTGATCCGCCAACACTCATCCTAAGATAGCTTACACGAATACTTTCGGGGCCGTTTCCAAAAAGCTCTCGTAGAATCTCCGCTCTAGCGGGGGCGCTCATTTTGCTTAAATGCAGCGCACTTCCCCCATTTAGTGTATACCCAAAACCATCCATTTCTTGGTAGCTGGTCGTTGGGTCAATTACTATGGCTTCATCTACGGCAATGGCGCTACTTTCAGTCAGCGAATGTTCCTGTAAAAGTTGGGATTGGTCTAGGGTGGTTATGTATATTTTAGCAACTGTTTCCGATTCTTTTGTGTGCTCGTCTTTCTGTTTTTTATCTTCGGAAGAACAAGAAAAGCCGAATAGTAACCCCAAGTATAAAGGCACAATAAAAATTATTCGTAATAGGGTCTTGGTTTTCATGGATGCCATTTTTTCTTAAATATAACCAAGTCCTACATGAATAACACTGTTTTTTGCTAACTTAACGGAAACTAGATGATTATGGCTACCTATTCACTGAATATCAACGGAACCTCGCATGAGGTTGATGTAACCCAAGGCACCTCTTTGCTCTGGGTATTACGAGAACACTTGGGGCTCACAGGTACCAAATACAGCTGCGGTATAGCACAATGTGGCAGTTGCACCATCCATTTGGACGGTAATCCCGTTAGGGCCTGTATCCTGCAGGTGGACAATGTGGCCAATGGACAAGAGATCAAGACTATTGAAGGGCTTTCGGAAAAGGGCGACCACCCCTTGCAAAAAGCATGGATTACCGCTCAGGCACCCCAATGTGGCTACTGCCAATCCGGGCAGATTATGCAAGCGGCCGCGCTGCTGGAAAGCAATCCAAATCCCTCACGGGACGAAATCAAAAGCTATATGAACGGTGTTCTGTGCCGCTGTGGCACCTATTTACGCATCCTAGAAGCCATTGAAATGGCCAAAGAAACAACTAACAAAACTTCCTAAGGCCATGAAAAATACAAGCACAAAAACAATATCTTCCATGAGCCGTAGGCAATTCTTAAAATCCTCCAGCGGCGTGGCCCTTTTTATTGGTGCTTCGGGACTTTT
>CBFIGW010000171.1:0-6326 GCA_965662155.1 Maribacter sp.
TTATCAATTCTTCTTTGTGTTTTTCAACTGAAGCAATCACCTTTTTTTTGTTTGAATTCATTTTTTGAGCGGAAGCTGTAGTTATCGATAATAGGAGGGTAATACAAAGTAATTTTTTCATCATTTAGTGTGAAATTATATTGTTTTTAATTCATTTAATCTTTAAAGAATACAAGATTCTGAAACAAGACTTGTAGGACAAGTAAATATAATATTTTACTGTGGGAGGCGAAAGGAAGTAAAACCAATAATTCATAATTTTTTCCGCTTTGATTCTTTCTACTGTAAAACCTTGATTTTGATTAGAATACATAATATAAATAAGTATTTATCGTTATAAACCTAATGTTTAAACAAAATCAACCAACTAAAAAATTAATTATGAAAAATAGCTTCTATGCCTTTTTAGGATTGATGTTAATCCTAGTATTGGGATCTTGTGCTTCTACCAATAGATTAACATTGAGTGCAGCAGAACCGGCACGGATTACTATTCCATCTGATGTGAAGAAAATAGGAATAATCAATAGAAGTGTTCCTTCGGAAGGAAACAAGGCAATAGACCAAATAGATAAAATCTTATCATTGGAAGGTCTTAAATTGGATAAAGAGGGCGCTGAGTCCGCAGTTGCAGGTATAGAAGACGAATTAACCCGCTTTGTACGGTATGATAAGGTCGTTGTTCTAGATGATATAGAAGTTCAACGAAAAGGACTTGGTGTGTTACCGGCTGCCTTAAGTTGGGAAAATGTTAACCAGATTTGTGAAGAGAACGATGTAGATTTACTAATATCGCTGGAGATGTACGACACCGATACTAAAGCAGATGTTAACGTTGAGATGGTAACTTTACCGAATAGTCTAGGAATTAAAACCAAAGTTCCACAGACCAAAGTAGCTCTGAACACCCAAATTAAAAATGGTTGGCGCGTATATTACCTTCCAACAAAGGATATATTGGACGAGACAATTTCCAGTGTTTATGTAGCTTCCGTGGGACGAGGAATAAACCCAGTGAAAGCAATGGAAGCAGTCATTGGTAGAAAGGAAGCCGTTTTGCAAAATAGCATCTATATTGGGAATCTATACGGTCTTGATACTAGAGCCAAGAGTAGAAGGGTCTCACGAGATTATTTTGTCTCAGGTACCGATAATTTTAAAATTGGCCGTAGAAGGGCCCAAACAGGAGATTGGGAAGGTGCCGCACAATTATGGGAAAAAGAGTTAAACAATCCAAATTCTAAGATTGCAGGAAGGGCTTGTTATAATATGGCCATTATTAACGAAATTAATGGAAACCTAGATGAAGCCATTAACTGGGCCTCTAAATCCTATTCCGATTACGGAAACTCAATTGCTTTGCGTTACGTGAACATATTGAGAAATAGAGTGGCGGACAGACAACTATTGGAAAGCCAACAATTGACCAAAACGGAATTTGCTGATTAATCAATTTTCAAAATCTATTATCCAACGGCCTCTTTATAAACTTTTAAGCACCTTTCCCTGGCTTTTTTATGGTCCACCATTTTATCGGGATAGCTTAGTTCTTGGAGTTCTGGCACCCATTGGTTAATGTATTCTTTCTGTTTGTCAAATTTATCAACCTGGGTCATTGGATTAAAAATTCGGAAATACGGTGCGGCATCTACACCACTTCCCGCTGCCCATTGCCAATTTCCTACATTGGCGCTCATATCGTAATCCAATAATTTTTCTGCAAAATAAGCTTCTCCCCAACGCCAATCTATTAAAAGATGCTTACAAAGAAAACTTGCCACTAGCATGCGTACTCGGTTATGCATGTAACCTGTTGCATTTAATTCGCGCATACCGGCATCAACTAAAGCATATCCGGTCTCGCCTTTTTTCCACTTTTCAAACTCATTTTCGTTGTTTCGCCATTCAATACGGTCGTATTTTGGTCTAAAGGCCTTGTCTTTTGTATGAGGGAAATGCCATAATATTTGCATAAAAAACTCTCTCCAAATCAACTCGCTCCAAAATACCTCATTGTTCTCCGCTATGGCTTTTTTAACCATTTTTCTTACTGATACCGTTCCAAACCTTAGGTGTGGACCTAATCTAGAGGTGCCATTTTCTTTGGCAGGATAGTTTCTGGTAGCTTCATAATTATTGATTAGGGTAGGGGTAACCACATAGTCCGGAACTATTATCCTAGATCTTTTAAATCCAATATCGGACAAAGACAGATTAGGCAACCGAGAATGGTCAATTACGTTTTTCAGATATTGGTTCGTGTAATGTATTTCTAGATCAGACTCAGGATTAAACTTCTCTTTCCATTTGTTTTTAAAGGGAGTATATACTACATAAGGGTCGCCATCACTTTTTACAATTTCAGATTTTTCAAAGATAACTTGGTCTTTAAAAGATTTAAAGGTGACATTTTGCGAATGTAAAAACTCCTTTATCTCTTCATCCCTTTGTTTGGCATAGGGTTCATAATCGTGGTTGGTGTAGACATTTTTTACTTCATAATCGGCTAGAATATCTTTGAAAATGTTAATAGGTTTTCCCTTTAAAATTGCAATAGAACTATTGTATTCTTTTTGTAGTTCATCACGCATTTGTTGTAACGTATCAAAAATAAAAGTAACCCTGGCATCGTCCTCAGGTAGTTTATCAAGAATCTCGGTGTCAAAGATAAATAGCGGTAATACAGGGTAATGGCTTTTAAGTGCCGCTAAAAAACCAATATTGTCATCTAGCCTTAAATCTCTCCTAAACCAAAATACGGTTACTTCTTTTTTTGCCATTTAATTTATGTTTAGTGTGGACAAACCACCATCCACACCAATAATTTGTCCCGTCATCCAAGTGCTTTTATCGCTCAGTAAAAAGGTTGCAATTTCAGCAATATCTTCCGGACTTCCAACACGCTTTAACGGATGGCGCTCACCCATAGCTTCCCTTTTCTTATCATTGTTCAATAACCGACCGGCCAAAGGAGTGTCTACCAATGAAGGCGCAATAACATTAACACGTAGTTTAGGCGCGTATTCAGCAGCCATTGATTTTGCAAAACCTTCAATAGCTCCCTTGGCCGCAGCAACACTGGTATGAAAAGGCATACCCACACCCACAGCAACGGTGCTAAAGAACACCATACAACCGGATTCACTCATTTTAGGTATGATTTGTTTAACTACTTTCACCATACTGAAAAAGTTTAGCTGCATATCTTCTTCAAACGTATCTAAACCCATCATTTTAAACGGTTTTAGATTGATACTTCCAGGGCAATATACAAACCCGTCTATTTTTTCGGGCAAATTACTTTCATCCAAATCATCTTTAGTAGCATCAAATGGGATATGGATTATATTTGAGTGTTCGAGATTCTCGTTGGTTCTTGAAGCAATATAAAGTGTGTTGTTTTCCTTCATTTTACTAACTATAGAGGCCCCAATGCCATGGGAGCCACCAATAAGCAATATATTTTTCATTTAGAATGATTTAAAGTTAATAGTTTTTGGCATTCCTTTCATCTCGCCAAAAATTTCAATTAGTTTATTTTCTCGGTAATCAAAAATTTGTTTCAATTGTTTCTTCACAACAATAGGATGTACTAGTTGACCTAAAATTCCAAATGGGATTTTGTAATCTATAATATCCTCCATCTCTACACCGCCTTCTATTTCTTTAATAAAGTGTTTATGGTGCCATAGTGTATAAGGTCCGAAACGTTGCTCATCTACAAAATACTCCCCTTCCTTAACATGGGTAATCTCAGTTACCCATTTAGTGCTATATCCAGGAAACGGTTTTACGATATATTGTATTATTTGACCTGAAAACATGGTCCTATCGGCGCCAGAAAGTATTTCAAAACTCATATGGTCCGGGGTAATTACTTTTAAATTGGAGGGGTCGGATAAAAAATCCCAAGCCTTTTCTCTACTAATGGGAAAAGACTGCTTTGCATGTAGTTGATATAATTTCATTCAAAAGTTTTCACAAAGGTAACGGTATTATTGTTTAATTATAAGTTATTTAAGTTAAACAAAATAAAAATTATCATAGTTTGATGTCGTTATTCAACGGAAAACTATTTGTTATGACCGACTAGTACAAAAAAAGAATAATTGTTTTGTATTTTAAGCACCTATACATTGGTTGCCATGCGATTTGTTTATGTTATATTAATGGTTTGGAGTTCACTTTCTTTAGCACAGGAAACAGTGGAAACCGTAGGTGAACTACCAAATGAACTTTGGGAAACCTCAGGTTTACTGTTTTATAAAGGAAAATTAATTACACATAACGATTCTGGAGGTACAGCACAATTATTCGAGATAGATACCTTGTCCAGAGAAATAACTAGAACCGTAACCCTAACTAATGTGGATAATAATGACTGGGAAGCCTTAAGCCAGGATGAAACTTATATTTACATAGGAGATTTTGGTAACAATGTCGGGACTAGAACCAACCTAGCGGTATATCGGGTTTCTAAGTCTGACTATGATACCAGTGATATGTTAACGGCAGAAGTGATTGCCTTTTCATATGAAGATCAAACCGATTTTAACGATAATGGTAATAGTGATTGGGATTCAGAAGCCTTTTTTATTCTGGGCGATGAATGCATTGTGCTTACCAAACAATGGCAGAGCTCTGGATCTACTGCGTATGCTTTCCCTAAAAACCCAGGTAATTACATTGCACAAAAACGTGATACAGCTATTGACCTTGGTTTAATAACCGATGCAGATTATAATGCGGAAAACGAAACATTATTTTTAATTGGGTACAATAGTTTTTTAAGTCCATTTGTAATCTCATATAAAAACATAACAAGTACAGCTATTTTTACCGATGCTACCCTAAAGACCCCATTAAGTATAGGTATTGTACAAACAGAAGGCCTAACCAGTGATGAAAAAGGCACCTATTACTTAACTTCAGAATATTTTACAAGGGATGCCCCATCCATTACTTCAAGCTCCAGATTATTTAAATTTAATTATCAAATAGAACTAGATCCAGAACCAGAACCAGAACCGGAACCAGAACCAGAACCGGTTAATCCTGATGGAGAAACCTCTGTTGACAATGAAGTGTTGATTTTGTTTCAAGATTTATCATCCAATACTTTAGGGTTTAAAATAAATTCCGAAAAACAGGTTTTTGGTATGAGAATTTATGATGTTTATGGTAAGCTTATTTGGAAACAAGAGGATAGTGTAATAGTTAAAGAGGATACTTTAAACATACATTTACCTGATGCTGTTCATTATTTTGTTGTTTATCTTTCCGATGAAATAGTTTCTAAAGGTTTCCTTACCTATTAGAGTACTAATTAAATGTTTATTTAAGATATAATTAACTAAGCACAATACGGTTTATATTTAGTTTTGTCTAAACACTAAATAACTTAAATCATGAATAAAGTAGTACTTTTTTTAATGGCCATTGTGGCTACGCTTACGCTAGAAGCACAAATTAGCACACCTGCTCCAAGCCCTGCGGCAACGCTTACCCAAATGGTAGGATTAACAGAGGTTTCCGTAGATTATTCTAGACCTTCCATGCGAGGTAGAAAAGTATTTGGCGATTTGGTGCCCTATAACAAACTATGGAGAACAGGGGCAAATGCTTATACAAAAGTAACTTTTAATACCAATTTTACGTTGAACGGCAGTGAAGTAGAATCCGGTACGTATTCCATTTTTACTAAACCAGGGGAATCTAATTGGGAAGTATTCCTTTATACTGATATAAATGGAGGAGGAACACCAAGCGATTGGGACGTAAGTAAAGTAGTGGCAAAAGCTACGGTTCCTGTGTATAAAATTGATGACCCTATAGAAACTTTTACCATCACCATTGATGATGTTACTAGTAAAAGTGCCATGCTTGGAATGATGTGGGAAAATGTTTATGTAGGTGTTCCTTTTGAAGTGCCTACAGATGTTGCGGTTATGAGCTCTATAGACCAAGCGTTGTCTGGTCCTAGCGCAGGCGATTATTATGCCGCTGCAGTTTATTATTCATCTGAAGGAAAGGATATCAACAAAGCAAAAGAGTGGATGGCGAAAGCAATGGAAATGACAGAGAAACCTGCATATTGGCAATTAAGACAGCAGTCGTTAATATTGGCTAAAGCAGGTGATAAAAAAGGTGCTATCGATGTCGCAAAAAAATCATTGGCCAGTGCTAAGGAAGCCGGTAATGACGATTATGTTAAAATGAATACAGATTCCCTAAAAGAATGGGGTGCAATGTAAGTTTTACCATTACGATAAAAATAAAACCTGTAAGCTATTTTAAGCTTACAGGTTTTATTTTTTAAACTCTTA
>CBFIGW010000172.1:0-6302 GCA_965662155.1 Maribacter sp.
ATTCATTGAACATGATTTCAATACCAGCAGGAAAAGCAGAAGTGATCATTTTTGCTTTTTCTGTGCCAACAACCTTCCATGAATGAGGAATGTTTTTAGGAGCAAATGCTACATCCCCGGCGGTTAAAATGTTGGTTTTTCCATCTACCATAATTTCAATTTCACCTTCGATGACCCTAAATATTTCGTCCTCTTTGGTATGAATGTGAGGAGGTATGCCTGCACCAGGTTCTACATTATCCACCCATTCCATTATTTGGTTGCCCGTTTCGCTCCCCAATATTTTATGTGTTTGTATGTCTCCAATAACATTTAAAACCTTGCCCTCGTCATTTTTAATAATTTTAGGGTCGTTATTACTTTTCAATTTGGTACCGTGGGGTAATTTGCTATTAATAATTTGAGGCGCTAAAAGGGACATGCCCAACCCCAGTCCTGTGGCTTTGATAAATTTTTTTCTATCCATTTTCTTTTGTTTTACAGCAAGTTACGCTCATTTTGGTCCTTAAACCTTTTGAAAAACTCTGTAAAACCTTCGATTTTTGGAAGTGGTATTACACCCGATGCATAGAAGGAGTGGCACCAGTATGCTGTTTGTAAAAATAACTGAAGTAGTCCGGAGACGAAAAACCAAGTTCAAATCCTATTTCTTTAATGCTTTTGTCCGAGAATTTGAGTTGGTGACGAGCTCTCATTATTCGTTGTTCAGTGATAAGGCTCTTGGCGGTTGTATCTAAAGTTTCCTTTACACATTCATTTAAATATTTACCACTTACATGAAGTTTTTTGGCATATTCTTCTACTTCGTGAAGTTCGCAAATATGCTTATCCATTAGTTTTTTGTATTGATAAACAATGGCTTTTTTATTATTGTTTTCAGTAATAATGGACTTTATATTACATTGGCCATCGCAATAGACAAAAAAAGTGTGTAATAAAGAGATGATGGCTTCTTCCTTATGGTTTAAATGAGAATCAACCAATTCATCTAGCATTTCAAGAATGTTTAATACGCGTTTTTCAATACCGGGGGCCAAGTTTATTTTTGGTATTTCATTATTAGAAAATAACCTAACCTCATTAATGTGTAACCTACTAAGTTGTGGATGGTTTAAAATTTCCTTGGTAAGATAGAGTACATATCCGTCAGATTTTCCATCCTTATTTTTATTTATTTCCCAATTATGTTTGGGATGTAAAAAATAAATGGCATTTGATTCATTTAAAAAGACCTCATCATCTATGACTATTGATGAAACACTTTCATTAAGTAAGCAAACAGCAAAGCTATCTTCGTTTTTTAATGTCTTGGATTGACTGATAGGGTTTATTTTAATAGATAGATTCTGCATCAATACCAAAATACTATATTTTGAACTTATAAAAAGAAAAAAGCGGTACGATTTGGGATATCTGAAAAGTTATAAATGCCATTATTGAGGAAAATCCAATAAAAATATGTAATGAAATTTATTTAGGCCGTTGGCAAAAACTTAAGCAGATCCTATTACTAATAGTTGTTTGGTATATTCTAAACTATTTTTACAATATGGTATTACGAGATAAGTTTAGGACTTAAAATTTATTTTAAACCAAAAAAAAGAGGACGGCTATTGCCGTCCTCTTTTTTATAATTTTTTTTCTGATTAAGCCCTTGCCGTTAAACTTTTAAAGAATACAAAGCTAAACCCAAGGAACAACATAAAATGAAATGGGAACAATCCAAAATCATTTAATGGAACAGCGCTGTACATGCCAAATAAGAAATATACCATTAAGGCAAATTCCAATATCATATTTGGGGACATTTTTTTGGCGAGGTACTTATTGCCTTTCCAACTCTCCGTAATATTATTAATATTAAATTTTGGTGTACGCACAAATTCGCTACGTTTTCCCATATGGCCTTCTAAAACTGCTATTGAGTTGTGTAAGGAGAATCCTAAAGCCACTGAGAAAAAGGTGAAGAACAATTTTATATAGTCCACAAAATTATCAAAACCGCTTCCTTGTACACTTTTATAGGTAAACCAGTAGCAAACAAATAAGATAATAGTACTTACGATGAAAAAGCTGGTAGCTTCAAAAACCCAACCTAAATGGCCAAATGTGTTTTTAATATACAACATGGGTATGCTTAACAAAGCAACAATAAAAACACATAAGAACATACTACTGTTCAATAAGTGCATAACTCCATGAAACTTAGTTTTAAATGGGATATTCTTTGCAGAAACAACGCTCCAAACCGTTTTTCTAAAGTTTTCCGCACCACCTTTGTTCCAACGGAACTGTTGTGATCTAGCCGCACTGATAACCACAGGAAGCTCTGCAGGAGTCTCTACATCTTCCAAATACTTAAACTTCCAATTTTTTAATTGTGCACGGTAACTTAAATCCAAATCCTCTGTTAAGGTGTCTCCCTCCCAGTTACCGGCATCCAAAATACATTCCTTACGCCAGATACCTGCTGTACCATTAAAGTTGATAAAGTGTCCTTTTGCATTTCTACCCACTTGCTCTAAGGTGAAATGTGCATCCAAGGCAAATGCCTGAATTCTTGTTAGGGTAGAATATTCTCGGTTAATATGACCCCAACGGGTCTGAACAACACCAATTTCTTCATCTTTAAAGAAAATAACCGTCTTTTTTAACCAGTCTGATGAAGGTAGAAAATCAGCATCAAAAATGGCGATAAAATCTCCTTTTGCGTTTTCAAGTCCTTCTTTTAGAGCGCCTGCCTTAAAACCTACTCGGTTTTCCCTACGAATATGTTGTATGTCTAACCCACTTTCCTGCAACTCTGCTATGCGGGCTGCGGTTTCCGTAACAGAATCATCTGTAGAATCATCCAATACCTGTATTTCCAACTTACTTTTTGGGTATTCTATTTTAGAAATATTCTCTAAAAGACGCTCCATGACATACTCCTCGTTGTATACCGGTAATTGAATGGTAACGTAAGGTATCTCTTTTGGATCTAGTAGATTGTATTTTGGGGCGGATTGGTTTCTTCTTTTTTGTCCCAGATAATTTACCAAAAGGTTAAGCTGGGCCAAGCTATAGAAGAAAATCAATAGTAAAGAAATACTGTAGATCGCAATGATGATGTAGGCTAAAGTAAGTATCATATTATTTTACACTGTATTTAAATATCCAACCTAATATTTTTATGCCGGCAAAGATAGTACCTTTTACTGTTCCGGACACCTTTGAAACACCAATTCTTTTTTTGTAACGCACTGGTACTTCGATATATGCCATTTTTTTCTTTAAAATTTTCAGCTGCATTTCTACTGTCCACCCATAAGTTTTGTCCTGCATTTTTAATTCTTTGAGCTTTTCGTATTTAATGGCCCTAAAAGGTCCTAAATCCGTAAATTTTGCTTCAAAAAACAATCGCATTAAAAATGTGGCCAACCAGTTTCCAAAAACCTGTTGCGGCGTCATTGATCCTTCTTCCCGCAAACTTTTTTTTCGAGCACCAACTACAAAATCAGCCCTATTTTCTAAAATTGGTGCCACAATCTTGGTCAATTCCTCTGGATAGTCAGAATAGTCTCCATCTATAAATACGATAATATCTGGTTGTTTGGACTTTTTGGCTATATAATCTAATCCAAGAAGACAGGCATTGCCATAGCCCATTTTGGTTTCTGTAAGCACAGTTGCACCCGTTGCTTTGGCATTTTTAACTGTATCATCGGTAGAATTATTATTGACCACAATAATTTCACTGACAGAATTTGGTATATCATTGATTACATGAGCAATGGAATCTGCCTCGTTAAAGGCTGGGATAATTACATTTATATCTGTCATTACTTTACCTTGGAAATACTATTCTCTTTTTGGAATGCGTTAAAGTTTTTCCATTCCTTAATTTTTTTTCCATTGCTATATTTTTCAGCAGAAGTAAGTTTCTCATCTATATATTTTAGACAGTACCCGTTTTTCAAATCTTTATTTAATTGGCATTTATGATTAATACGTCCCTTTTTGTCATAATATAACCACCAATTGGTTTTTAAGTTGTTCTTAAAATGTCCTTCTTGAATACGAATTCTATTTTCATTGTAAAAATACCAATATCTTTCCCGTTTATTGTACTGGTAATATCCTTGTTCCGATAACCTGCCATTTTCATGGTAATATTTCCAATAGCCATCTTTAACATTATAGCGTAACCAACCTTCGGATGCAAGGTTGCCGTTCTCATGATATGTTCTGTGGTAGCTTCTGTTCATGGGCTCTGTTAATCCCAATAACAGTATAAAAGAAATTAGAATAAGGGTTTTCATGTCTAGAATTATTTTTTGTTGACCAAATCCATAAGGTCTACATCATTTCCTAAAAGCACCTGTGTTGGATTGATACGACCTGCCTCTGGACCATTCTCTAATTTTAAAACTCCCCTTGGGCAAACTGCAGAACAAATGCCGCAGCCCACACAGCTAGAACGTACAATGTTTTCGCCTTTTTGTGCATATGCCCTAACATCTATACCTTGTTCACAATAGGTGCTGCAATTACCGCATGAGATGCACTGGCCACCGTTTGTTGTAATTCTAAAGCGAGATTTAAAGCGCTGAACAAATCCTAAATATGCCGCTAACGGACACCCAAACCTACACCAAACCCTATTGCCGAAAATAGGATAGAAACCTGTTCCGATTACACCCGCGAAAACGGAACCAATAGCCAGACTATATACATTTTGCACCTGTTGGGTCTTTATGCCTAAAACCGTACCGGTTTCCGTAAAAAAGCTATATAATGTCATACCTGTCATAACCACGGCAAATAGCAAAACACCATGAATTAACCATCGCTCTACTTTCCAGGCAAATAGCGACTTGTCTGAATGTTGTCTATAGGGATCTCCTAGAGTTTCTGCCAGTCCACCACAACCACATACCCAAGAGCAGTACCATCTTTTACCAAAAAAGTATACCATTACAGGAACGATTATTAGGGTAAGTATAACCCCCCAAAAGAGAATAAAAATTCCTATACCACCACTATTTAAGAGCGATTTTAAATTCCATTGAAAGAAGAAATCATAATCTAATGGAAATGCATTTTTAAAATCATAGTATGGCATTTGTAAGCGTACCATAATTTCCGGTATTAGAAAGGCAAATACAATTTGGAAAAACAAAACCGATGTGGTACGTACCATTTGATACACATTATGGCGGTATTTGATGTACATACGAATTGCCATAACCGTCATTACCACACAATACATAAATCCGTAAACGAACCAATGACCTGCAGGCTTACCACTTAGACTTTCGCTAATGGGGTCTACGAGAAAGGTCCAATTTACTGCATATTCCGAACGGAAGTATAGTATTAGGTAAAAGCCTACTAGAAAAATAAATACCAACCAAGCAATCCAACCTCTGTTGGTACTATTTTGGTGATAGATGCCATCGTTTTTAATTCCTTTTTTACCTAAAAGAATCACATTGGGCAAAATAAAAAGTAAAGCGCCAATGATTCCCAAACCAAAGGTTAAAAACCACATAAGGCCTTTGTGGTCCACTATGAAACCCTTACCTGCCTTTTTGCCCAATTCTGCGGCCATATCATGTGGTTTGGTATAAATAACTTTTTTGTACTCTTTGTTTTTTCGGTGCTGGGCGTTAGCGCTTTCTAGACTTTCTGTAATTACAGGGGAAAGTTCTAGCATACCATTAAACTGCTGTCCAACAACATTTTGTTTCATTTTTGATATGAACAATTCGCTTTTTATTCCTTTCTGGGCTATAAATTCAGAGAAGGCATTCTGTGATAGATTATAAGTGCCTACAAGAGGTAAAATTGTGAAAATGGCAAGACCGATTAAAAAAATGACCAATCCTATATTTTTAATTAGTTTCATTTGAGGTATAGATTTTTAATACTTAAGAATGACTAAAAATTCGTTTCCAACTTTTCTTTTTGGGAGAAATACTTTTTCCAAATTGCTGATTGTATCGGTGTACAATATCTTCTTCATACTGTTTGTAGAATTCTGGGTCAAAGTTGGCATCCTTTAAGTATTCCATAACATGGTCAACTGTTTGGTTTTCAGACAGCCATTTGTCGAAAATTTTATGTCGCATTCTAATACCGAATGTGTTTATGCCTAAAAACAAATTGGTTTCTTTATGAAATGCAATGGTAATGCATAATTTTTCTTCAGGATGTCGCCAATGAAAATGTTGTTCAAAATCTTTTTTAATACGCTCACTAAAAACCCAGCCATAGGTTTGGTATTCTAGGTCCAAAAATTTAGCGGAGTTAAACCAATG
>CBFIGW010000173.1:0-6247 GCA_965662155.1 Maribacter sp.
TGAAGATGCAAGGGTAAATGAAATTATTTATAATCTTTATGACCTGGTTTTTTTTCCGTTTTTCTATTATGCCTATTGGCAGATGGTTGAAAATAAAAAATATAAAAAGTGGATTCGTAATGTAGGAATAGTAGCTATGCTTACTTTTCCTATATCTTGTTTTTTTCAAAATCCTACATATACTACTTTATACTACGCCAATGCCATTGCCTCATGGGCGTTGTTATTTTTCATCATACTATATTTTAAAGAAAAACAAAACAACAACCATACTATAATGCAGCCCTATAATCTAGTGTTTTGGGTTAGTATGGGTTTATTCATTTTTCATATATTTTCACCATTCCTCTTTTTAATTGGTTATTTGAAGTATGACATATGGGTAGATTATAATCTTAAAACCATTCTTCACATGATGATTATAATAATGTATTCTTGCTTTTGTATTGGGTTTGTTATAAGCCGAAAGAAAGCTTTTAGTTAAATAAATCTTGTGGTAGACTTCTTAAAATCCAATTACTTTATTGTCCTTTATTTTGTGGTTCTAATAGTGTCTATAATCAAGTATCGAAACTATTTTGATACTGCCTTAAAACTATTTCCCATTTATTTGGCGTATACATTAATTACCGAATTATTGGGCTATTTTATTATCACTTTCGAAGAATTCAGCTTTTTTGAGGACGAGGCTTATTCTTGGAACAATGTTTTTATTTACAATCTTTACGCTGTATTGACTTTTATTTTCTACTGCAGGATATATTATCAAATTATAAAGAAAAGCAGCTATAAGAAATACATTAAATGGGGCGGCTTAAGTATTTTATTTTCTTATGTGTTAAGCGGCTATTTCCAAGGCATTCTGCAAACCGGCCTATTCTATTCAGACCTTATTGCTTCAATATTTGTTTTGTTTATGATAGGCCTATATTTTAAAGAACGTAGAAAAACAAATAAATCAATCATTGAACCATACAACCTAATGTTTTGGATAAGTATTGGTTTATTTGTTTTTCACACCTTCTTTCCTATTCTATACACAACAGGATTTCTAAAACCAGAGATTTGGATAAAATATCATTTTAGAGATTTGTTGAAGGCCTTGATTATGATATCCTATTCCTTTTTCCTAATTGGTTTAGTACTGGGTAAGCGTAAAGCATTCAATTAAATACCCTTAACTTAATTATGATTCATTTCTAAATAACCGCGAAGAAAAAAGTAAATACTTCTAAATAAACTAGCATAAAAAAAGCCCTCTTTCTCAAGAAGGCTTTTATTTTCTATTGAATAAATTTTTACAATGCAGCTACGTGCTTTGCTAATTTACTTTTAAGATTAGCAGCTTTATTATCATGAATGATATTACGCTTTGCTAAACGATCAATCATACTTACAACACTTGGCAAAAGAGCCTCAGCATCCTTTTTATTTTCCTCTGCACGTAATTTTTTAATAGCATTACGTGTAGTTTTATGCTGGTATCTGTTACGTAAACGAACAGCTTCGTTTCTTCTAATTCTCTTTAATGCCGACTTATGATTTGCCATCTTTTAAACTATTATTTCTTTTTGGATTTAATTATCCGTTAAATTCAAGTAGCCCGTAGGGGAATCGAACCCCTGTTACCAGGATGAAAACCTGGCGTCCTAACCCCTAGACGAACGGGCCATAATTTCAAACTGGAAGATTACCTTCCCAATATTTGTAGTCCGTAGGGGAATCGAACCCCTGTTACCAGGATGAAAACCTGGCGTCCTAACCCCTAGACGAACGGACCATGCGTTGCATAAATGCGGATGCAAAAATACAATTATTTTTCACTATCACAACACCAAGATATTTTTTTTTAAAAAAATTAATATGCCTTGGCAAAAAGTACTCTTTTAGTTGACGGTTTTCCCGTTACCATACATGCACCTTCCTGCTTTTCACCAGCAATCGGAATACACCTTATTGTTGCTTTTGTTTCTTCTTTTATCAGTTCTTCTGTTTCGGAAGTGCCATCCCAATGCGCGGAAATAAATCCACCTTTTACTTCCAATACTTTTTTAAATTCTTCATAGGAATCTACCGCACTAATATGATCCGCCCTAAAGTCCAAAGCCTTTTGATAGATATTTTTCTGAATATCCTCCAATAAGAACTCAATTTCAGTCAGAACCTCTTCTTTCGCTACGGTTTTCTTTTCTAAAGTATCTCTTCGTGCTACTTCAAAAGTTCCATTTTCCATATCTCTTTGACCAATGGCCAAACGTACCGGAACTCCCTTAAGCTCATATTCATTAAACTTAAAACCAGGTTTGTGTGTATCCCTATTATCAAATTTCACGGAAATACCTTTGGCACGAAGCTCCGCAACCAATGGCTTTACCCTTGCAGAAATAATGTCTAATTGCTCTAAACCTTTATAAATTGGAACTATTACGACTTGTATAGGAGCTAATTTTGGAGGAAGTACTAATCCGTTATCATCACTATGTGTCATTACCAAGGCACCCATTAACCTGGTTGAAACTCCCCAAGATGTTGCCCAAACATATTCTTTTTGACCTTCTTTATTAGCAAATTTAACATCAAAAGCTTTAGCAAAATTTTGACCTAAAAAATGTGAAGTCCCTGCCTGTAATGCCTTACCATCTTGCATTAATGCCTCAATACAATAGGTTTCTATAGCTCCGGCAAAACGCTCACTTGCCGTTTTTACACCTTTAATAACAGGTACTGCCATATGCCCCTCTACAAAAGTGGCATATACATTCATCATTAATTCCGCCTCTTCAATGGCTTCTTTTTCAGTAGCATGAGCAGTATGCCCTTCTTGCCATAAAAACTCAGCAGTTCTAAGAAAAAGTCTTGTTCTCATTTCCCACCTAACCACATTGGCCCATTGATTAATTAAAAGAGGTAAATCCCTGTAAGATTGCACCCATTTTCTAAATGTGTCCCAAATAATTGTTTCGGAAGTTGGTCTTACAATCAGTTCCTCTTCCAATTTAGCATCTGGATCTACGATAATACCACTACCATCTTCCGCATTTTTAAGTCGATAGTGAGTTACTACAGCACATTCTTTTGCAAAACCTTCCACGTGGCTTGCCTCTTTGCTTAAATAAGATTTAGGGATAAAAATCGGAAAATAGGCATTTTCATGACCCGTTTCCTTGAACATTTTATCTAACGCAGCTTGCATCTTTTCCCAAATAGCATACCCATAGGGCTTTATAACCATACAGCCCCTTACCCCCGAGTTTTCGGCCAAATCAGCCTTAACAACTAGCTCATTATACCATTTGGAATAATCCTCACTTCTCTTGGTTAAATTTTTACCCATAATATATAGTTTGGCACAAAACTTGTGTCTATTAAAGAAAAAATAATTCGGTAAAACTAGTTATTTTTAAAATGTTCAACAATATAATTTAATACCAATGATATATTCTTTACCCCACCAAAAATATTTATACCCTGCGGTTGTAGCCGTACTATCGTTGTTAACAGTTTCTTGTGGTTCTTACCAACAAGTATCTTATTACGACAATGACGGCATTTATTCTGATAATACAACAAGAGTTGTAGAAAGAAGACCAGACAGGATATATAATCAGCAACAAGAATCTGAATCAAATACATATTCCGATTACTTTGGCCAGAAAGCGAACCAATATGATGAAATATTGGAAAATGAAATTTTTACCGACGTTGATTCCTATTCTAGTAACGTTGTTAACGACAGTATTAATCAAGACCAATTAGCAGATTATTACAATAATGAAAATGATTATTTAGGCTATGGTGGCTGGGGAGATAATACTACAAGTGTTGTCATTAATTATCACAATAATGGTTGGGGATGGAACAATCCTCACTGGGGATGGGCAAATCCTGTTTGGGGCTGGAACAACTGGGGTTGGAATTCTTGGGGCTGGGGAGGAAGCTATGGATGGGGCTGGAACAACCCTTGGGGATGGAATAGATGGAACCGGTGGAACAACTGGGGCTGGGCCGGAGGCTTTGGATGGGGCGGCTTCTATGGTGCAGGCTGGAATTATGGCTATGGCTATAACAGATTTGGATATGGCTATGCAAGAAATTTTGGAAATAGATATTACTCACGTAATTACTCAAGAAGAGGATACTACAATTCACCATCACCTTCAAACAGTGGTATAGCAACTGCGCTAAGAGGCAGGTCCAATGTAAATACCCGAGGTAATTCTCCTAGATATAGAAGCACAACAGCGAGGTCTTCAACGTCAAGGTCATCAACAGCAAGAAGTAGATCCTACTCTAGAACTAACAATGGTTATGCAACCAATAGAAGAACGGTAGGAGTTGATCAGAACAGGGCATACAGAACTAGTCGTAGCACAAGGACGGCACCTAGATATAACAATTCTCCGAGAAGCGGAAGAACTTACTCCGGGACTAATCCTAGAACTTCCGGATATAGAAGTGGATCATCAAACTCTGGATATCGTTCCAGTAGATCAACAACTCCAAGAACATCTACATACCGAGGATCTTCAAGTGGAAGAAGTTATAACTCAGGAAGAAGTTCTGGCAGTCGCAATAGTGGTTATAGAAGCTCTAGTAGCTCTAGATCATCGGGCAGCAGTTATAGAAGCTCTGGAAGAAGCTCTAGTGGCCGAAGCAGCTATAGAAGTTCAGGTGGTACTTCAAGGTCATCATCTGGTGGCAGTTCAAGATCATCATCTTCAGGTAGGTCTTCATCAAGAAGTGGTGGTAGACAATAATCCAAAGTCACTTGATAATTAAAACAAACGCAATGAAAAGATATTTAACTTTCATATCACTATCACTATGTCTTATTGGTAGTGCCCAAAACATAAATGATGTACTTAGATACAGTACAGAAAACATACAAGGTACAGCTCGTTTCCAAGCAATGGGAGGTGCATTTGGAGCGCTTGGAGGAGACCTCTCCGCATTAAATGCAAATCCTGCGGGCTCCGCTGTTTTTAACAACAGCCTCATTAGTATTTCCGGAACGAATTACTTTCGGGATAATGATGCCAGTTACAACGGCACAGTTAGAAATACCACTTTAAGTGATGTCGATTTCAACCAGATTGGTGGCGCTTTTGTTTTTAGAAACACAAATGATAATTCTGAATGGAAAAAATTCACCGTAGCATTTAATTATGATGTTGTTGAGAATTTTGATAATGAATTCTATTCCTCAGGTAATAGCAACCAAGGTATAGACAATTATTTTTTAAATTTTTCGCAAAATGTTCCCTTTGGCTCTATACTCATACAGGAAGGTGAATTTATCGAGGATGCTTATTTAGATATTGGAAGCAGTCAAGGATTTAAAGACCAACAAGCTTTTTTAGGTTATTATGGAGGTATTTTAGATCCGTTAAACAATGAAGACGGCAATGTCGATTATGTAAGTAATGCCGCATACACCAACGTGAATCAAGAATTTTCGAGAAGTTCAGTTGGGTATAATAGCAAATTCACCTTGAATGCTGCATCCCAATATAATGACAATTTATACTTGGGAGCATCAATAAACATTCACGATGTCCTTTATGATCAATATGATGAATTTACCGAAACCGGTTATTCCACAGACTCAGAAATTCAAAGGACCACTTTTGACAATTTTTTAAGAACCCAAGGAAATGGCTTTTCTTTTAGTTTGGGTGCAATTGCAAGACTTAATGAAGTTGTACGGTTGGGCGGCAGTTACCAATCCCCAACTTGGTATAGGTTAACCGATGATTTTTCGCAACGAATTAATTCAGACCTTGCAGATGAGGATATCGATTTTATAAATTTTGACATTATAAACTTATTTGACACTTATACGGTTAAAACACCTGCAAAATTAACAGGTAGCATGGCACTTATTTTCGGAAAAAATGGTTTAATCAGCTTTGATTACGGTTATCAGGATTTTTCAAACGCTGAGTTAAGACCAAAAAATGATGACAGTTTCCAAACAGTCAATTCTGAAATTTCAAATGATTTAGCCGCTGTTTCAACCTTTAGGCTAGGTGGTGAATACAGAATAAAAATGTTCAGCCTTAGAGCAGGTTATCGTTTTGAGCAAAGCCCATACGCCAATGGCAATACTATTGATGACTTAAACGGTATTTCTACTGGTATTGGATTTAATTTTGGTGGAAGCAAATTAGATTTTGCCATTAACCGAACTGAACAAGATGTGAACGAAAGTTTATTTAGCACCGGTATTTCAACACCTGCAATGGTA
>CBFIGW010000174.1:0-6233 GCA_965662155.1 Maribacter sp.
TTTAGTTAATAGATATTGTCACATAAAGATCTAAAAAGCTAACTTTTTCGTATGATAAAGTATAATACTAACTAAAAAATACTTTTTTTTGCCGCATGACACTAAGCTTTAGTATTCGGGCACTTTTTATTTATCTATTTTTTATCTTTTCCCAATCAATTATTTGTCAGGAAAATCAAAACTACGTGGGGCCATTACAGATTGGTCCCTATTCCGGTATAGCTAACTATAATTACCATATCTCTCAAAATGATACCATTTTAGACGGTCCTTTTGAGATGCAAAAATCAAACCTGGAAGCGTTATTATCTAATGAAGATGTAACATTTTCCTTTAAAGGGCAATTTCAAGAAAATCATGCCAATGGATCATGGCAGTTTGAATTTGGTGAATTTAAATCCGATAGTCTAACAGAAGTAGTTGGCCTCCAATACAGCTTAAATGTTAGCGGGTTTTTAGAAAATGCCAAAGGTAAACTTAGCATGGGCAAACCGGACGGACAGTGGGTCTATGCGCGTAATAAAATTGAAAAATCGAGAATCTCCGAAGTACTTTTTGAAAGTGTAATCGAATTTGAAAACGGTGTGCCGCAAAAAAGTTTTAAGATTAAAAACACGGATGGAACCCTGGTGGGGAGATTTTTAAGGGACGGACTTGCCCACGATGAATGGACTTTTTATTCAGAATACGAAATAACCAAGAATCAAAGTTGGTTTTTTCAAAATGGGCAAATAAAAGAAATTGAAACCGAAGTGAATGGTCAAACGGAAAAAATCAAATTTGAAAAAAATTCCAGTGATTCACAAGTAACCATTAACCTAGACAGTAGGTTTATAAAAATACTATCCTTAAAAAACAAAGCCGCCAAGGAAGTATTGACTAAGTCGGATGGTGTTTCAAACCTACTCACTGAAAATGCTGATTATTATAAAAAAATAGATACTATTTTGTCAGGCTTGGGTGAAGCTTACTTTTTACCGGAATTTAAGGTTAAAGTAGACTATTACCCATTAGATTCTTTAGAAAAAAAGCAATTATCGATCATTCGTGATAGTTTTAAGAAATCTGATAGTATTGGCAAGTCTTATCTAAACGATTCCCAACTAAATATTTTAAAGCTTTCGGACCGTGAAGCGAATTATTATTATTCAATAATTGAAATTATCTCAGAAAGATATCTACTACCGATTAAAGACCTACTTACGTTGCACGATGAAAAAGCGCTCGAATTTATTGATCGTTATAGCTTATTTCATCAATTATGGCCTAATGGTGCGCCAAGTAAAGATGTAAATGTTGACAAAGGTATTGTTGAAAAATCGGATGAAACTTTTTCGGGACCGAATGCCGCTGATTTTGATTTCACCGAAAAGAATCTAAACGGGATCCTTCATATATCAAATTACGCAGAAGCCAGCTTAAAGCATATCGAAGGTATTTTGGCGAAAAAGTTGGCAAAAGTTAGGCGCCAAAAGGAAATCATTGCCGTTGAGGAAAAAATGATATCTCAAATCAATAATCTGAATAGGGTAATTGATTCGGTGGACGCAAAATTGCCAAATGAAATCATTACGGCACTAGAGCGCGTGAATACGTTTGCCAACACGAACTTGAGTGCCTATTCAAAAATGATAAACGAGGACGAAAAGCTAAAGTACGGTCGCGATTTGACTATCTGTGTTGAGAACCTGCAAGACCTAGAACTTGCAATTTTAGACCAACCAGAAAAAAACGAAAGAGTCACGATGCACTATCAAGATGAGGTATGGAATCCATTTATGGCAAACCTAATGACGGAGGATGTTAAAAAAAGGATAACTAGCGCTTATGGGAAAGTCTTAATACCATATTTACTTAATCAGGTACGCCTAGATTTAGATTGTTCCAATGCCGCTGAATTGGTTAGCCTGTTCAACAATTCTTATGAACGTATAATGACCTTACGGGAAGAAGATACACGGAAGTTAGAACGCAGGTTAAAGAGGGAAAGAGACCCCGATGTTATAATTCAGTTACTAGGTATTGACCCACAAATTAAATTAGAGCGTTAATGCAGCATCCAAAAAGATTTATAGGGTTATTGTACGTGATTTTAGTGTTTTTAACTTGGTCTTCTTTTGCACAAGAAGGAGAAGTACTACCAAAAGAATCCGAGTTTAAGGATGCTAAAACCAAATTATGGGTAAATACCTATGGTAAAATTCGAATATCCAAACGATTATATTGGGATGCCCAGACTCATTTTAGATTTGAAGAAACAGAGAACACCCCATTCCTAGGTCAAGTAGGTCAATTATATAACAGGCATGCTATTGGATATATATATTCAAAAAAGATAAATTTTAGTCTTGGCGGAGTATTGCGTTTAAATTTTAATACGGACGAGGACTCCGAGGACAGAAATTTGGTTCCAGAGTGGCGTATTTGGCATCAATACCAATTTGCCATGCCAGTTTATCGAGCCATGGTTTATCATCGATTGCGCATAGAACACAGGTGGACACAAGGGTTTGAGGACGATAGTGAATATATTTTTAGAAACAGATGGCGTTACATGTTTAGAGCTAAAATACCTTTGAACAGCCATAAGTTAGAACCGAAAACACTTTATGTAGCCCCCGAGTCCGAATTAATAATGCAAAGTGGTAAGGCCGTGGTTGGTAGCGTAATGGAAGATTTACGTTTAACTGCAACGCTAGGCTACATTTTAACTCCACGTTTAACTCTTGCTGCTGGTGGAATGTATTCCATGGGACAAGACTTAAAAAACCCCGGTGTTTTTAAACAAACATTTACCTTACGCGTACATATGTATTATTCCCCAGATTTTAGACGTGTTCGGAATAAATTACCTGCTATTCATTTAGATGATTAATGATAAGACGGTATTTAACATAATAATGCATTTATGAAAAAGAGAATTGCTATACCTTATATTTTATTCTTGGTGACCTTAGGAGTGGCGCTTTTTTATCTTTTAAGATCGGTTAGTTTAAAAAAAGACCTTGAAGAGAAGGAATCACTGCAAGTTAAAGCAATAGAAAGTTTGGAAGAATATGAAAAGGTGATTCGAATAGATTCTATTTTATTGGATGGCGATTATAAAAAAGCCTTGGATGCCTACAATGTTGAACTTAAGAATGTTAAAGACAACCCATATAGAATTCCATTGCGTATTGGGTTGGCAGAACAGCTAATGGAATTAAAGGCCAATAAAAGGTTGACAGCTTCCGACTCTATAAACCCTGGTTTAGATTCATTGCGATTGTTAGAGCAAAAAGCCAGTTTAAATTTAAATCAAATCGATTCTTTAAGTTTTGCTTTGGAGAAAGCCAAAGTACAATTAGATACTTATAGTAGGCAGCTCAGCAATAAATCATTTGGTGAATATTTGAAGTTCAACAATAAAAAGGGTAGCCAAATGCATTATGTAGGGCAAGTCACCGATAAAAAGGCAAATGGGGTGGGAGTTGCTATTCTAAATACCGGTAGTAGATATGAAGGCGAATGGAAAAACAACCAAAGACATGGCCAAGGTGCATTTTATTGGGCAGATGGGGAATATTATATAGGTAGTTATTCAAACGATCTTAGAAATGGTATGGGAACCTATTATTGGCCAAATGGCGATAAGTATGTTGGGCAATGGAAGGATGACCAAAGAAATGGTAAGGGTTCCTTCTATGGGGCTGATGGTTCATTGGTTACCAGTGGCGTTTGGAAAAATGACAAGCTGCAAAAACAAGAAAAGAAATAGGATACTGTTTACCTACTTTTACTATTACGCTCTAATCAATATAAAATAGGATTCAACGGTGAGTTGATGGTTTCACCAATTACTACGCCAGGACACCACGTGTGCCAATCATTTACTTGTCCTTCATTGGTCGGCTCTGACAATTTTATGTCCTTGTCCATATAAATTATGGTCATTACTTTGCGCATGCTATCCGTAGTATTGGCACCGGCCCTATGAAATACCCATCCAGAATGAAAACTTATTTCACCTACATCAAAGGGTTCAATAACATGTTTATAATCGGTTACTTTTAATTTTTTTTGAATAGCTTCCTCACTTTCATCACTTATACTCAATTCCCTACCATCTAAAATCTCGTTACTTCCGGCACTAAACTCTAATGGTCCCATACCCAATGGTGTGGCTTGTAAAGGTATCCAAGCAGTTATGGTCTTGTCCGAAGATAGCGGCCAATAATACTGATCTGCATGCCATGGGGTAATTCCACCACCCGCTTCTTTGAACAAAGCTTGGTCATGGTATAAACGCACACCATTAACTTGCATTAAGTCAGCAGCTATCTTAGCAATTCTTTTACTGAAAACTAGATTTTTAATTTCCTCATTGTGTTCCCAAAGGTTAAACAATTGCAGAAAGGCCTTACCGTAAGTTGACCTCTCTTCTAAAGGTAATTCCTCCTTGTTAAGTTCATCTACCTGTTTAGAAATAACTTTGTTATAGTAGGACAAGCTTTCAGCATCCAAAACATCCTTTAGCTTAATGTATTTATTTTTTTCGTAAAACGTTATTTGCTCTGGTGTTAGTTGGTAATTTTCTGTAATAATGTTTGTGATTTTCATGCTCTTATAACTTTAATCGTATTTCTTATTTTTATTTAAAATGGGATTTTAAGGCCTTTACTAATCTCATTCAGAAATAATATTACAAAAAAAATTATAAATATGTTATGACTTACGCTCCGCTAAAATTTACCCCTATTTCAATAATAATGTTTAATGTTCTGTTAAATAAGTTAAACAATAGTTTATTAGATGTATCTTTATAAAAAATAAATAACACTATGAAAAATTTAAAAACATTAAGTGCTTTGGCTATTACAGGATTATTTTTTATGTCTTGTGGGCAAAAAAAGAAAGAAGTAAAAGAATCTCCAAAAGAAGAAATTGCGGAGGTAGTAATGGAAGCAGAAATAGCTCCTAATATTGTAGAGGTAGCTGTAGGAAATGAAAATTTCACCACTTTGGTAGCTGCGGTCAAAGCAGCTGACCTAGTAGAAACCCTAAGTGGCGAGGGACCTTTTACGGTATTTGCACCAACTAATGACGCGTTCGCAAAATTACCAGATGGCACGGTAGAAACATTGTTAAAACCAGAAAACAAAGGTACGTTGACCGGTATTTTAACCTACCATGTGGTATCCGGAAAATTTGAGGCCGCTGCTGTAATTGAAGCCATTAACGGTAATGATGGTAGTTTTACGGTAACTACCGTACAAGGTAATGATATTGTATTAAGTCTGGTAGACGGTAAGGTGACTTTGACAGATGCTACAGGAGGTACTTCTACAGTAATCATGGCTGATGTTTCCGCATCGAACGGAGTAATCCATGCTTTGGACACCGTTGTTATGCCTGAGTAATAATTTTTTATTCTCCTAAATCGCCAAAAACCATTACAATTTGTAATGGTTTTTGTTTTTGTAAAGCGAAGAAAAGTATAAAGTTTAAAGAAAACAAAAGCGAACCACTCAATCAACTATAAAGTATTAGAAAGACCCCAATCAAAATACCAAAAAGAGGTACCAGCTTTTTACGCTTATTTTGTTCCTTAAATAGATAACCACCTACCAATACCGCTATTAGAATCTGACTTCTTTTAATAGCTGACAATAACATAATCAATGCCTCAGGGTCCTGTAAAGCTTTAAAATAAAAGTAATCGGCAGTTTGCAATAAAATACCAACCATTGGTATGGTCCAACGCCATTTAAACGAACCTCTTACTACCGTGTTTCTATTGTAATTAATAACCACAATGAGTGCAACAATACACATAGTATATGTACAAAACCAGAATAACAGGGTAGGAGGGTTTAAATGTACATGCTGTATTAAAAATTTGTCATAAAGTCCACTTGAGGCACCTAGAAAAGTAGCCACAATAATGGCATAAATCCATTTGTTGCTCTTGAAATGTATGCCTTCCCGTTTTCCTATTTTAGAATATAAAAAGACTGAAAATATTATGAGGAAAAAGCCAATCCACTGCCAAAAAGTTGGGCTTTCCCGATAAATTAGAATTGCGCCAATGAATGTAAAAAAAGGTCCGGCAGAACGTATTGGGGTAACAATAGTAATAGGTAAATGCTTTAAAGCTTGATAAGCCAAGACCCATGAAGACGCCATGATCATAGACTTTATAAGTATAAAACCATGTACTTTAATGGGAATATCCTCTACAAATAGATCTATTT
>CBFIGW010000175.1:0-6214 GCA_965662155.1 Maribacter sp.
AAAACAACAGATTTTTTATTCCGATTATACAGTAGTATTGCCGCACCATCGCCACAATCATAAATCTCACGTTGCTGGGTCTCCCAGTTGCCATCTTCTTTCAGGTACTCAAAAGTAAACTTATTAAGCGTATACCAATTGTCCGATAACAATTCCTTTTTAATATTTTTTACATTATTGTTTGGCATACGTAATTTCATTTATTTTTAAAATACTCTTTTAATTTTTACCGGAAAAGATTTTTATATCATGAACCAGGATTAATAACGTATCTCAAAACCACATAGTATATCATTCTGTAATGCATCTTATTTCCACATTTACTTTTTAAAAAAACTAATTTGCAAACCACCTCAACGTTACTTTATTCTAGTAGGATCTCATCAGTAAATAAATAAAAGTAATATGAGGTACTAAGAAAGAATCTGACTTTAAAATCGTAACTTAAATTTTTCAAAATCAAATCAATGAAATTATCAAATTCAATTTTTTGGAGTTCCGTAATAAGTATCTTAATATGTGCCGCATGTTCTGGTCCAAAAAAGGAAGCCGCAACATTACTTATATATGGAGGTCCTATTTACACCGTTGATTCGGTTCAAACATTAGTTGAGGCGGTAGCTACAAAAGATAGTATTATACTTTTTGCGGGTAATCTTGAAGAAGCCGAAAAATATAAGAACGAACAGACCCAAATCATTGATTTAGAAGGAAAAACTATGACTCCGGGACTTATCGAAGGGCACGGACATTTTATGGGCTTGGGGTACAATGAATTGGAACTAGATTTGATAAATACGACAAGCTATCAAGAAATTGTAGATGCCGTGGCCGAAAAAGTAAAAACCATTGCCCCCGGTGAATGGATTCTCGGTAGAGGTTGGCATCAAAGCAAATGGGATTCATTGCCAACCAATGCCGTAAATGGATTTCAAACACATGACTTGTTAAGTGCTGTAACTCCAAATAACCCGGTGTATTTGAGCCATGCCAGTGGCCATGCAGGATTTGCAAATGCTAAGGCCATGGAAATTGCGGGAATTGAGTTATTGCCCAAAGATGGTATTGATAAATTACAAGTAGAAGGTGGTGAGGTTATGCGCGATGAATTAGGTAGACCAACCGGAATTTTCAATGAGCGGGCGCAAAGCCTGATTTGGAAGCATATTCCTGAAAGCACTCCCGAGCAAGATAATAAAGCATTTCAACTGGCGGTGGCTGCTTGTCACAGAAACGGCATTACTGGTTTTCATGATGCAGGAATCGGTCGACAGACGATAGCATTGTACAATCAAATGAAAAAAGCGGACAAAATGAAGGTTCGCTTATACGGTATGCTCACCGGATGGGACAAAGAATTACTCAGCGAATGGTATGAAAAAGGACCGTTGATAGATCCTGATAATTTAGTGACCATACGTTCCGTGAAATTAAATTGTGATGGTGCGCTAGGGTCCCGTGGTGCATGGTTGTTAGAACCCTATACAGACCGGCCAGGGCATTACGGACATGAAACACTACCCATGGAAATGGTGGATGAAACATCCCGAAACGGATTGAAACACGGTTTTCAAGTCTGTTCGCATGCCATCGGTGATAGGGCCAACCAAGAAATTCTCAATAGGTACGAGGCTGCTTTTAAAGAATTACCAGACTTAAAAACGGATCACAGATTTCGAATAGAGCATGCCCAACATCTACACCCTGATGATATTCCACGATTTGCAGAACTAGGTGTAATACCAGCAATGCAAGCTGTTCACCTATCTTCAGATAGGCCTTGGGCTATTGATCGCTTGGGTGAAAAACGAATTAAAGAAGGCGCATACATGTGGCAAGACCTTTTAAAAAGTGGCATCCCCATTGTCAACGGTACGGACGTTCCCGTAGAACCCCTAAATCCAATTGCAAGTTTATATGCCAGTATAAGTCGTAAGACATTAAAGGGAACCCCTGAAGATGGTTATGAACCAGAACAAAAAATGACTAGGGAACAAGCCTTAAAATCCTATACGTTTGATGCCGCCTATGGCGCATTTGAAGAAAAGATCAAAGGCTCTATTACTGCTGGTAAATTAGCCGACTTTACTATATATGACCAAGATTTAATGACCATTCCTGAAGACAAATTCCTAAAAACAGAAATAGTCATGACCATTTTTAACGGCGATGTTGTATATGAAAAAAGTGAATGATTTTAGTTTAACCCAAACTCCACTTATTTCCAACTTCGGATAAGGGTTTACAAGGCTCGTATTTGCCAGGTATTGGGTCATAACTTAGTACATTTTCACCTATTTCCTCCGATGTAAAATAGGCCCAAATGGCCATAGATTTAATCTACCTGTAAAAACCTATTTTTTCTTGTGGCCCAACACCTGTACCCCAAACTCCCATACCAAATTTGCCATCACTGACCTCTGCTGCTTTTAAAACCTTGGTTTTATCGGTTTCGCTCAAATTATAAAAAACATCACCGTACTGCTTTTGGCAATCTTCGTTAAATGTGGCAATTTGAGTTCTTATATTTTCCTGTCCGTCCTTGTCCCAAGTTTTGGCTATAACCTTATCAATAAACATATCGGACTTTACATCAAGACCTCCAGGAGTATCTGTTGTTGGTAAAATCATATCAATTAACGCGGCTATGGTTTTGGCTTCACCCTCACTGAAAAATAAGGGTTGCCAGTCTAATCGCGACTCGCTCTTACATGATTGCAATAAAGAGAACATAGAAGGCATAGCTATGGTAGCGCCTGCCAGTAATCCTGCTTTTTTAAGTGCTTTTCTTCTATCCATCGCTTAAATATTTTGTTTTTTTAATTCTGATACTGCATGATTAGCGGCCCTTGCCGTTAAGGCCATATAAGTTAATGACGGATTTACACAAGATGAGGAAGTCATACAAGCACCATCGGTAACAAAAACATTTTTGGCACCATGAACTTGATTAAATTCATTTAACACAGAAGTTTTTGGGTCACGACCCATTCTTGCGGTTCCCATTTCATGAACTCCATATCCTGGCGGATGTTCGTTGTCAAAGCCCAATACATCTTTAACACCAGCCTTTGTTAGCATTTCTACCGCATCTTCTTGAATCTGTTTGTTCAATGCTTTTTCGTTTTCCTTAAACTCTGCATCTATGGATAATGTTGGTTGCCCCCATTTGTCCAATACATCGGAATTTAATGTAACCTTATTATCATGGTATGGCAAACATTCCGCAAATCCTGTGATAAACATTTCCCATCCACCAGGTTTTAAAATACTATCCTTATAAGCTGCACCAAAGGCTTCAATATTAGCAGGATTACCTCCTCTATAAGCTCCTCCTTGATATCCAAAACCACGTAAAAATTTATCCGATTTACTTTTCTCGTCAATATTCACATATCTTGGAATATAAATGCCGTTTGGTCTTCTGCCTTTATAATATTTATCCTCGAAGCCTTCAACTTTACCTATAGCTCCTACCCTATACGTATGGTCCATTAAGTTGTGTCCCAATTCACCACTATCATTTCCAAGACCGTTCTCAAAACGGTTAGAGGTAGAATTCAGCATTATCTGGGTCGACCCTAAAGTTGATGCATTGATAAAGACAATTTTGGCTGAATATTCAATGGCTTCATTGGTTTCCGAATCTATTATTCGTACACCTGTTGCTTTTCCTTTTTCATCATCATATATAACAGATTGTACTATAGAGTACGGTCTAAAAGTTAAATTACCGGTGGCATTCGCCGGTGGCAATGTAACCGCATTACTACTAAAGTATGCGCCATATGGGCAACCTCTACTACATCTATTCCTATTCTGGCATTGACCACGACCATTGTGAGGTTGTGTTAAATGGGCAACCCTACCAATTATCATATTCCTACCCTCAAAATCCTTTTCTATTCTTTCTTTTACGTGCTTTTCCACACAGTTCAACTCCATAGGAGGTAGAAAATGGCTATCCGGTAGTTGTGGTAAGCCCAAAGCTTCACCACTTATCCCTGCAAATTTCTCCACATAGGTATACCATGGCTCAATATCTTTATAACGAATAGGCCAGTCCACTCCATGACCGTCTTTTGCATTGGCCTCAAAATCTAGGTCGCTCCAACGATATGTTTGTTTTCCCCATAAAAGTGATTTACCGCCCATTTGATGCCCACGTAACCATAAAAATGGTTTTTCCTCTGTATAAGGGTTTGCTTTATCATCTGCCCAAAAGTGTTCCGTATCTGTACCGATCCATCCGGATCTTATTGCCTTATAATGTTTCTCTTTTTGCTCTGGTGTAAGACCGCCCCTAAGTTCAGTGTCCCAAGGGTCCAAATTCATTGTTGGATAATCTACAACATGTTCAACTACCCTACCCCTCTCTAGAACCAAAGTCTTTAAGCCCTTTTCACAAAGCTCTTTTGCAGCCCAACCACCACTAATTCCAGAACCTATGACGATAGCATCGTAGGTTACATCCTTTTTTGCATCAATATTAAAATTGGCCATTATATTTATAGTTTAAAGATGTTAAAGATAAGTTTTATAATGAATATTACAATAATATAGTAGTTCACCAAACAGAAAATAAATACTATTTTTAAAGAAATATTATACGTCACCATGAAAAAGAACAGCCTCGTATTTTTTCTTTTAACAATAGTAATTATCGGTTGTAAAAACAAGTCGAAAAATACCACACAAGAAACCGAACTTCCTAAAATAGCCATTGCGGGTATTGGTATCGAATCAAGTACTTTTTCGCCGGCCCAAACCCATGAAGAAGCTTTTCATGCAAGAATCGGAGATACAATTTTTGAACGTTATTCTTTTTTCAACAAGGGTTCTGACCTTAGAAAGCGTGCCGATTGGGTGCCTACATTTTTAGGAAAATCATTGCCAGGCGGTATTGTAACAAGGGAAGCCTATGAATCAATGGTAGATAAGACCTTAAAAATGCTAAAAGAAAATGGACCTTATGACGGACTTTGGTTCGATATTCATGGAGCCATGAGTGTAGTAGGGTTAGAAGATGCGGAAGGAGATTTGATAAAACGTATTCGTGAAGTTGTTGGAACCGATGTTTTGATTTCTACTTCTATGGATCTACATGGAAATGTTTCAGAACGATTGGCCAAACATTCCGATTTGATTACCTGTTACCGAATGGCACCCCACGAAGATGCCCTAGAATCAAAACAACGATCAATAGAGTTGATGCTTGAGCGATTGGAAAGTGGTAAAGGTAAACCAAAGTACAAGGCATGGATTCCTGTACCTATTTTATTGCCCGGTGAAAAAACGAGTACGCGCATTGAGCCTGGGAAAAGTTTGTATGGCCAAATTCCATCTGTAGAAAACAAAGATGGGGTTATCGATGCCGCTATTTGGATTGGGTATGCTTGGGCAGATGAACCCCGTAACCATGCCGTGGTCATGGTAACCGGAGATAGCAAAGAACAGGTAACTACGGGAGCAGAAAAATTAGCTCAAGCATTTTGGGATGTTCGCAATGAATTTGAATTTGTAGCTCCCGTAGCCACCTTGGATGAAAGCTTAGAAATGGCGTTAACAAGCGACAAAAAACCGTTTATGATAAGTGACATGGGCGATAATCCCACTGCTGGAGGCGCCGGGGACGTCACATGGACGCTCAACGAACTACTAAAACGTCCGGAATTTAAAAAAGAAGATGGCCCTTCTTTAATTTATGCTTCCATACCTGGACCAGAACTTATTGAAGAGGCACTCAAAGTTGGGATCGGTGGAAAAATATCGGCAAAAGCGGGTGCCCAAGTTGATGATCGTTTTGCACCTCCATTACAACTAGAAGGAACAGTAACTGCAATCAAAGAAGGAGACCGGGATGCCGAAGTTGAGGTAGTTGTAAAACTTGGTTCCATTAGCGCTATTATTACTAAAAAAAGAAAACCCTACCATCATAAAAAGGATTTTACGGACTTAGGACTTAACCCCGTTCAAACGGACATAATAGTCGTGAAAATTGGTTATTTAGTACCAGAACTCTATGAAATGCGCGGTGATTGGATTATGGCATTGACTCCAGGTGGTGTAGATCAAGATTTGGAACGTTTAGGCTATCAACATATTAAGCGCCCTATGTTTCCTTTGGACAAGGATATGGAAATGCCCGATTTGAGTGCGCGTTTAATACCCGCTTCTGACGAATAAAGGTTTTAAACTGTAATCGCTTTGTTCA
>CBFIGW010000176.1:0-6198 GCA_965662155.1 Maribacter sp.
TTAGCCCTAAAAAAGGACGCAATTCTTGCTGGTCTCTGTTAGTTTTACCCCCACTTTAAAGCTAATTTTATGAATTTAACCACTAAAAATCTTAAAATAATACTTGTCCTTGTTCTGGTAGGGTTTGGGATTGGTATTTATCTTCAAGATAAGGAACATCAAAAAAGTACTTCACATGCTTGGAAAGCCAACAGATATAATCTTTCTAGGTTTAATAAGATCACGGAATATACCAAACAAATGAATGCTGCTAACTGGAGGTTGATGCAAGATAGTATCAATAGTCAATTAGATACGGTCATGATTTTAAGGTTTAGAAAAGAAGTTGATAGTTTAAAGTCTTTGGAAACCCAAAATGCAGGAGTATTATTGGGTAAAGTTTTTAAAAAACAATAGATTCTTTATAGCTATTTTACTTAAAGACACTTTATTTAGATTTCAAATTACTTTTACTGATCTTCCAACAAGTTTTCGGTGTCGGAGTCTTGTTGCGAATTTTCCCTTAGTTGGTCTTCGGCTACATTTCTTTCTAGATATTCTTTATCAATCTCATCTAAAAGGGTATTCATCTTACGTTTGTCTTTGACCATAGCCCAAGTCATAACCAAGCTAGTCGCAATAATTACAAAGAGTAATATTCCTGACTCAAAATTAGCTACCTGAGCTTCCACAGGAATAGCATAAAATAGCAGAACTGTAATTAATCCTCTGGGTGCGATAAAAAGTTGCGGTAGAATATCCTTTCCTATAAAGACTCGTAAAATCAAAAATCGTATTCCATAAATGGTGGCAATAATAAGAATACTAATTAATGCAACCTTAAAATTGAATAAAGAGGTAATAGCGATACTTAATCCAAATACCACAAAAAAGAATGTTCTTACCACAAAAGCTGTTTCTAAGGTAATAATATGAAGTTCATGGTAGATTTGTTTTAATTTATCGTTCTCCAGAAAAACGGACATTTTACCTGGGAAAAATAATTTTACGTTTGCAATCACAAGGCCAAAGATCAATATGATTACCAATGACGATAAATGAAACTTTTTTCCAATGGCGTACAACAAGAGTAGCACGGCTATCAATAAAAACAGTTTAGCCTGACTTTTTATTTGCTGAAAAATGAGAATAATGGCATAGCTGGCAACTAACCCAATGACGATGGTTAAAAGGATGTTACCAGCAAACCCTACTGCTCCATGGTCGCCAGATGGGTCCAAACCTCCAATAAGATAGTAGAACATCATAATGCCCATAATATCGGAAAATGTACTCTCGTAAATATGAAACTCCCTTTTGGCATCGGAAAGGCCACTAACGCTTGGAATAATTATTGCACTAGAAAGGATGGACAATGGTGTAGCGTATAACCATGCGGACTGCATTGACATTTCCGGTACAAATTCATGCAAAATAAGGGCTGCAGACCAAGCAGATGCAATTAGGCCAATTAACGCAATGGCCATTGACTTTAAAATTGGAATTAATTTTTCTCTTTTCAACTCGAGCTCTAGAGCAGCTTCCAATACAATCATTATAAGACCTACAATTCCTAAAATTTCTAAACCTCCGGAAAAATCAAGTTCTTCCGGGACAAAATATTTTAATACATATTGTAGAATGATGCCCAGTACAATTAACATCAAAACAGATGGAATATTGGTCTTTTTTGAAATTCCATTAAACCAGAATGATAGGATTATGATTACCGATGCTTCAATAATTAGGTTGTAAGAAGAAAGTAAGTCCATATTTCTGTATTTCTGTTATCGGTTGGTTAACGTGGACTAAAAATAAGTCTTATTTGATAATAATTCTTTTAGGGGTTAGGTTATTTGATAAATCATTTATTTGTATGTGAGATGGTTATTGCAGAAAACAAAGATTATTGTATATTTGCATCACTGAAAGGATATAAAGTATTCATGAGGGGACATTTTGTCCCCTCTTTTATTACTTGGTTTTATGTTAAAGGGAAAAGTAAAAGAGCTTTTAGAGGCGGGATTACAAGAAGATGAGTCGCTTTTTTTGATTGATTTTACCATAACGCCGGATAATAGGATAAAGGTTATAATAGATGGCGACCATGGTGTTACTGTTGACGATTGTATAAAAATCAGTAGGGCAATAGAGCATAATTTGGATAGGGAGGAAGAAGATTTTTCTTTAGAGGTTGCGTCTGCTGGAGCCACCAGTCCATTAATGTTGCCAAGACAGTACGGAAAGAACATTGGAAGAAAGCTGGAAGTGGAAACGGATGAAGGTAGTTTTGAAGGTAATCTTACCCAGGTAGATGAAAATAATATTGTTTTGGAATGGAAGGCTAGGGAGCCAAAACCTATAGGAAAGGGAAAGGTAACGGTCCAGAAAAGAAAGGAAATTAATTTTTCCGATATAAATAAGGCAAAAGTTGTATTAAAATTTTAATAGTAATTATAGATGGAAAATATTGCGTTGATAGAATCGTTCTCGGAATTTAAGGATGATAAATTCATTGATCGTGTAACGCTTATGGCAATTTTGGAAGATGTTTTCAGAAATGCCTTAAAAAAGAAGTTTGGGTCCGATGATAATTTTGATATCATTATCAATCCAGATAAAGGGGATTTAGAGATTTGGCGTAACCGAATTGTTGTTGAAGATGGAGAGGTTGAGGAACCAAATGAAGAGATTTCTTTGTCAGAAGCTCGTAAAATAGAGCCGGATTTTGAAGTTGGAGAAGATGTATCTGAAGAGGTGAAATTGATTGATTTAGGAAGAAGGGCAATTTTGGCATTGCGTCAGAACCTGATTTCAAAAATTCATGAGCACGATAATACAACTATTTATAAGCAATTTAAGGATTTAGAAGGCGAGATATATACGGCAGAGGTACATCATATAAGACACAAAGCAGTTATATTGTTGGATGATGAGGGAAATGAAATTATCCTTCCAAAAGATAGGCAGATACCATCTGACTTTTTCCGTAAAGGGGATAATGTTAGGGGTATAATCGAAAGTGTTGAACTGAAAGGCGCTAAACCTACTATTATTATGTCTAGAAGCTCCCCTAAATTTTTGGAGCAATTATTTTTCCAAGAGATACCAGAAGTTTTTGATGGTTTAATTACTATAAAAAAGGCCGTGCGTATTCCCGGTGAAAAAGCAAAAGTTGCAGTTGATTCTTATGATGACCGTATTGATCCCGTTGGAGCATGTGTGGGTATGAAAGGTTCTCGTATTCATGGAATCGTGAGGGAATTAGGTAACGAAAACATAGATGTTATCAATTGGACATCTAACCCACAATTATTGGTAACTAGAGCATTGAGTCCTGCTCGGGTTTCATCCGTTAAACTTAACGATGAGAAAATGACGGCACAAGTATATCTTAAGCCAGAAGAGGTTTCTAAAGCAATTGGCCGTGGTGGGCACAATATAAGATTGGCCGGTCAATTAACTGGTTATGAGATAGATGTATTTAGAGAAGGTGTTGAGGAAGATGTAGAATTGACAGAGTTTTCAGATGAAATCGATGCTTGGATTATAGATGAGTTTAAGAAGATTGGTATGGATACGGCTCGAAGTGTATTAGAGCAAGATGTGGATGACCTGGTAAAACGTACGGATTTAGAGGAAGAAACAATTCTTGAAGTTGTACGTATACTAAAAGAAGAATTAGAAGATTAGCTATATATTAGCAATTAAATAAAGAACGGCAATCAGTATTTATGGCAGATAATGCGAAAATAAGACTTAATAAGGTTCTTCGGGAGCTTAATATTTCCTTGGATAGGGCGGTAGATTACCTAAACAGTAAAGGACATGATGTGGAGGCAAGACCTACCACAAAAATTTCTGATGAGGTATATCAAGTTCTACTAGACGAATTCCAGACGGATAAGAGTAAGAAAGTTGCCTCTAAGGAAGTTGGCGAAGAGAAGAGGAAAGAAAAGGAAGCAATAAGAATTCAGTTAGAGCAAGAACAGGAAGAACGCCGTTTGGCTCGTGAAAGAAGAAATGCTGCCGAGGAGAAAAAACTGGTTGGTAAAGTTGAGCTTTCGGGTCCTAAAACTGTTGGAAAAATAGATTTAAACCCTAAGAAGAAAGAGGAAAAACCTGCAGAAAAAGTAGAGGAGAAGAAAGTTGAAGAGTCTGTTCTGGAGAAGCAAAAAGAAGAGAAAACCGAGTCGGTTAAGGAAGCCAAAGTAGAAGAAGCCAAAGCTGCTGAGGTTCCAAAAACAGAAAAGAAAGAAGCGGACAAGGAGGATAAAAAAGAAGTTGCCGATGATAACGCTGGAGAGTCAGCGACTTTGGAGACACAGTATAAAAAATTGTCTGGTCCAAAAATCACAGGAGATAAAATAGATTTAACCAAGTTTCAAAAGCCGAAAAAGAAGAAAGAGGAGAAAAAGCCTGCTGAATCCAGTGATCGTAAAAAACGAAGAAAACGTATTGTAAGTAAGAATACTTCAGGTTCTGGACAAGCCGCAAGAGGTGGAAAGCCTGGTGATAGAAAAGGTGGTGGTAGACGATTTGCCCAAGTAAATAAGGTAGAGCCTACTGAAGAGGATGTGCAAAAGCAGGTAAGAGAAACCTTGGAGAAATTACAAGGTAAATCTAAAAAAGGAAAAGGGGCTAAATATAGAAGAAGTAAAAGGGATCAACACCGTGAGCAAACGGAAAAAGATCTTGAACAACAAGAATTAGAAAGTAAAATCTTAAAAGTTACCGAGTTTGTTACTGCAAGTGAGGTAGCTACCATGATGGAGGTTTCTACTACCGAAATTATATCGGCATGTATGTCTTTGGGGATCATGGTTACCATGAACCAGCGTCTAGATGCGGAAACATTGTCTATTGTGGCCGATGAATTTGGTTACGAGGTTGATTTTGTGACTGCAGATATAGAAGAAAGTATTGTAGAGGAAGAAGATGCACCTGAAGATTTAAAACCAAGAGCACCGATTGTTACTGTAATGGGACATGTGGATCATGGTAAAACTTCCTTATTGGATTATATTAGGGAAGAGAATGTTATTGCAGGTGAAAGTGGTGGTATTACGCAGCACATAGGTGCTTATGGAGTAACATTGGAAAATGGCGAGAAAATATCCTTTTTAGATACACCTGGTCACGAGGCGTTTACTGCTATGCGTGCAAGGGGTGCACAGGTTACTGACATCGCTATTATCGTAATTGCTGCGGATGACGATATCATGCCTCAAACAAAAGAGGCTATAAGCCATGCCCAGGCAGCTGGTGTGCCAATTGTATTTGCAATAAATAAAATTGATAGACCTACGGCAAATCCTGATAAAATTAAAGAAGGGCTTGCCCAGATGAATTTGTTGGTTGAAGACTGGGGCGGTAAAATACAATCCCATGATATCTCTGCCAAAACGGGTGACGGGGTAAAAGAATTATTGGAGAAAGTATTGCTTGAGGCTGAGTTGCTTGAGTTGAAGGCGAATCCAAATAAATTGGCATCCGGAACCGTAGTAGAAGCGTTCTTGGATAAGGGAAAAGGTTATGTTTCTACAATTCTTGTTCAGGCAGGTACTTTAAAAATTGGTGATTATGTCTTAGCGGGTACTACTAGCGGTAAGGTTAAGGCAATGCAAGATGAACGAGGTAACAATGTTGATGCGGTATTGCCATCACAACCTATTTCTATACTTGGGCTTGATGGTGCTCCTCAGGCAGGAGATAAATTCCATGTTCTTGAGGATGAGCGCGAGGCCAAGCAAATTGCAGCAAGAAGATCTCAATTACAAAGAGAGCAATCTGTTAGAACACAACGTCATATTACGTTAGATGAAATTGGTAGAAGAATAGCTTTAGGTGAATTTAAAGAACTGAATATTATACTTAAGGGTGATGTGGATGGTTCCGTTGAAGCCTTAACAGATTCTTTCCAGAAATTATCTACGGATGAAATTCAAGTAAATATCATCTATAAAGCGGTAGGTCCTATTACAGAATCGGACGTATTGTTGGCATCCGCATCCGATGCAGTTATTATTGGCTTTAACGTTAGGCCAATGGGTAATGCTAAGAGCATGGCGGAAAATGAGGAAATTGATATTCGTATGTATTCAATTATTTACGATGCCATTAATGACCTTAAGGATGCTATGGAAGGAATGCTTTCGCCAGAAATGAAGGAAGAGATTACCGGAACTGCAGAAATACGTGAAACTTTCAAAATATCTA
>CBFIGW010000177.1:0-6133 GCA_965662155.1 Maribacter sp.
ATGTATATGACGCCATACTCATGGATATACACATGCCAGGTATAAGTGGAGAGGAAGCTACCATACAAATTCGCAAGTTTGATCAACAAACACCAATTATTGCATTAACAGCTATTTCTTTAGACGATAGTTTAGAAAGTTTTTATGCAGCTGGATGCAATGATGTAGTAACAAAACCTTTTAAACCTGAGATCTTTTACCAAAAAATTGGAGAAAATATCTTTGATAAAAGAATTAAGAACCTTCCTTCATAAGCTGTTCTATTTCCCTTTCCATAACTGCATCAGCATTGTTTTTAAAAGAATGCTTTACTCCAATAACATATAAGTTATCCAAAGCTCCGGAAAGCCTAACAAAATCCTTTTCGGTGGTAAGTATATATTCTTTTTTTTCTAATTCAGATAATTCCTTGTGAGTAAAGAAATGGTGATCTGGATATGAAATATGATCAAATACAATATTCCTACCCTTAAGATAGTTCACTAGTGGCTCAGGATTGGCTATACCTGTTACCAAGGTTGGTTTTTTACCCATAAAATAATCCAATGTCAGTTTTACCTTTCCGAATAAAATAGTCTCATTGTATTCTAAAAAGGAGAACAAAACCTTTTGATGTAGCCCCGGACATAATTTCTGTTCTATTTTTATTTGTTCATTCTCAGTAATGGTTTCTGGGCATTTAGTGACCACAATAATATTAGCTCTTTTCGAGGCACTTTTACTATCGCGTAAATCACCGGTTGGCAAGTACCAATCATCAACATAGAGATTTTCATATGTCGTCAAAAGAATGGAAAAACTGGGCTTCACCTTTCTGTGCTGATATGCATCATCTAGCAAAATAATATCGGGCATTGTCAACTCTTGGAGCTTTTGGATACCATTACACCTATTTGCATCTACTGCCATAGAGACCCTGGGAAACTTGCGAAGTATTTGAAATGGTTCATCACCAATTTCTTCCACCAAAGTCTCCTCATTTGCCAATATAAAACCCTTGGATTTTCTTCTATAACCTCTACTTAAAACCGCCAGTTTATATTTTTCCTGAAGGTTATTCAACAACAATTCTATCATTGGTGTCTTTCCGGTACCACCAACACTTAGATTACCAACACAAATTGTAGTAACTTGGAAAGATTTGGATTTAAAAAATCCGATGTTGTAGAATAGATTTCGAAAATATACCACCAAGGCATATACCAAAGAAAATGGAAAAAGAAGTTTTCTAATCACTTGCATCACTACGAAAGTATAATATTTTATCTTTGAAATACTTATAAAAGAATCAAAATGACAGTACAAAGTATAACAGAAATCCTAGAAGAATTAGCCCCTTTGTCACATGCGGAGGACTTTGACAATGTTGGCTTGTTGGTTGGAAATTCTGAAATGACCGTTACTGGTATTTTAATTACCCTAGATACTTTAGAGAATGTCATAGATGAGGCCATTGAGAATAAATGTAATCTAATTGTAAGTTTTCACCCTATAATTTTTGGTGGGTTAAAAAAAATAACCGGGAAAACATATGTAGAACGTGTAGTTATGAAAGCCCTTGCCAATGGTATTGCCATATATAGCATGCACACAGCTTTAGATAATAGTGTTAGTGGGGTAAACGCAAAAATATGTGAGGTTTTAAATATTACAAAGCCAAAAATTTTAATCCCAAAAAGCAAGTCAATAAAAAAATTGATTACTTACATCCCTAATTCAAAAGCGAAAGAAGTGCGTGATGCACTTTTCCAAGCAGGAGCAGGTTCTATAGGCAATTATAGCAATTGCAGTTTCAATATAGAAGGCAAAGGCAGTTTTAAACCAGAAAACGGTGCAAATCCTACCGTAGGCAATTTTGGTGAAGTACATTTTGAAGATGAGATACAGTTAAACTTAACATACGACCCTATACATGAAAGTAAAATTTTAAAAGCTTTATTCAAAACACATCCTTATGAAGAGGTTGCCTATGAAATAACACAATTGGAAAATAAAAACCAAAATTTGGGCATGGGTATGATCGGTGAACTAAAGAATCCCGTAAGTGAAACCGAGTTTTTAAGGCTTTTAAAAACCAGAATGAATACGACCGTAGTTAGACATAGCAAATTACTAGGGAAACCTATTAAAAATGTAGCTGTTTTGGGCGGCAGTGGTGCTTTTGCAATTGGCGCGGCAAAAGCTTCTAGAGCCGATATTTTTATAACTGCCGATGTAAAATATCATCAGTTTTACGAAGCTGAAAACCAAATGGTAATTGCGGATATTGGACACTTTGAAACTGAGCAGTTTACAAAAAACCTTTTAGTTGATTATCTTACGAAAAAAATTCCTAATTTTGCAATCCGTTTATCGGAAAGTATAACAAATCCTATCAAGTATTTTTAAGTATGGCAAAAAAAGAAGATTCATCTGTAGAAAAAAAGTTAAGGGCATTGTATGATTTGCAATTAATTGACTCTAGAGTGGATGAAATACGAAATGTTCGAGGAGAATTACCTTTAGAGGTTGAAGATTTAGAGGATGAAGTCCTTGGCCTGAAAACTAGAATGGATAAGCTTAAGACAGATTTAGAAACAATTAATTTTGAAATTGGAGCTAAAAAAAATCTAATTGAGGAAGCAAAAGCATTAATTAAAAAATATACCGAACAACAAAAAAACGTTCGTAACAGTAGAGAGTTTAACTCTATTAGTAAAGAATTGGAATTTCAAGAATTAGAAATTCAGCTGGCCGAGAAAAATATTAAAGAATTCAAGGCTCAAATAGACCAGAAGAAAGAAGTAATATCTCAAACTAAAGAGCGACTATCTGAACGTGAAGCTCACCTGAAGCACAAAAAAGGTGAACTTAACGCTATTTTGGCTGAAACTGAAAAAGAAGAAAAGGCCTTATTAGAAGAGTCTTTAAAATACCAAGATAAAATTGAGGACCGTTTAGTGAAGGCTTATGCCAGAATAAGAAACAACGTTAAAAATGGTTTAGCTGTTGTTCCTATTGAAAGAGGTGCTTCTGGTGGTTCTTTCTTTACTATTCCTCCACAGGTCCAAGTAGAGATTGCCTCTAGAAAAAAGATTATTACAGATGAGCACAGTGGTAGAATTTTGGTTGACCCTGCATTAGCAGATGAAGAGTCTGAAAAAATGCAAAAAATGTTTGCCAAGCTATAGTTTAAGACAAATTTAGTAACAGAAAGCCATCTAATTAGATGGCTTTTTTTATTTTAAATGGTATGAAAAGTACTTTGACTTATTATATTTTATTGGTTTTCATAATACAATCCTTAAGCCTGCAATCACAAGACCTAACAACTTATAAATGGAAAAACAGGGTTATTATACTTACGGATACCGTTGAATCACTGTCAAATTCAAAAAAACAATTAACACGTTTCGCAACTTTCACAAAAGAATTACGCGAGAGAGATGTTGTGATACTATTGAACTACAAAGGAAAGTTATATGACCAAAGAGATAAGCTTTTATCGCAAAAAATAGATCTCAATATTGAACCTAGTTTTTGTGGTGTTCATTTAGTTGGCAAAGATGGTGGTGTTAAACTAAAAAAGCCGTATCCAGTAGAACCAAATACCATATTGGAGCTTATAGATAGTATGCCTATGCGAAGGGCCGAAATGAGAAATTAAACTATTCCTCAGCTAGTAGATTTAATATTTTTTCCTCGACCTCCGTACTATCCCATTTATTGTTAATACCCGGCTCTGCCATTATTTTTTTCATTATAGCTTCCTGTGCATCACCCACAGCCAATGCCTCGGTATAAGGCCTATCTGAAAAGGTAACTCTACTGTATGCCGGAATCCACTTTTCCGGGTGCTTGGAAGAAAAATGCTTTTCTATTTTCTTTTGCAATAAAAAATTAGGGTCCGCCGTTTTACTGCTCATTTCAATAAAATTACGATAACTCAGTTCCGCTATGGCGTCGGCATTTGGCTTTCTTTCCTTCTGGTATTCTTCAAATATAGTTTCCCAATCGTCACCATTTTCCTTTATAATTTGATCTAAGGCATAGATATCCTCAAAACCAGCATTCATACCTTGTCCGTAAAATGGTACTATAGCATGTGCGGAGTCACCAACCAAAGCCACTTTGTCCCAATATGTCCAAGGGTAGCATTTCATGGTTACCATGGCACTGGTAGGGTTCTTAAAAAAATCTCCGGTCAAATTCTCGATTTCATCTTTTACATTAGGAAAATAAGTTGTGAAAAATTGAGTAGCTTCTTTTTTTGTTTTAATACTTTCAAATGACACCTCTCCCTCAAAGGGCATAAAAAGGGTACATGTAAAACTGCCATCTAAATTAGGCATGGCTATGAACATGAATTTACCCCTTGGCCAAATATGGAAGGAATGCTTGTCTAATTTATGGGAACCGTCTGTATTAGGGGGTATGGTTAATTCTTTGTAGCCAACATCTATAAAGTCCTGTGAATAATCAAAACGACTTCGCCGCTGCATTTTATGCCGTACTCTAGAAAAGGCGCCATCACAGCCAAAAACATGATCATATTTATATTCTTTCCATTCACTCTTTTCAGATTCGCCTGTATAAATTTTTGCTTCAGGTAAATTTATATCCCATACCTTTTCGTTGAACTTAAAAGAAACACCGGCATTCTCAGCCAGGTCTATCATTCGTTTGTTCAAAACCCCTCTTGATATTGACCAAATGGCCTCACCTTCCTTGCCATATTTCTGATAGTATTCCGGTTGTCCTATTACATGCATGGCACGTTTGTCCAAGGGTATTCCTATTTTTTTTATTTCATCCTCAATACCTATTTCCCGTAAGGCATTCCATCCCCTATTGCTCATGGCCAAATTGATGGACCTACCTGAAAATTCTATATTTCTAATATCCGGTCTGCGGTCAAATACAGTTATCACATGTCCATACCTCTTTAAATATATAGCCAACAAAGAACCTACTAGTCCAGAACCTATTATGGCAATATTCTTTTTTTTGTAACCCATAGATTTAAAGCCTTAAGCTGTGTTTTATTAAGTGTTAAAAATAGACAATTACCCGATAAGTTAGAATGATTGATCAAACCAACATTTTTGTGTGAAGTTTACAACTAATTTTTGTTTAATTTTTTTGTAATTTTGATAAACAATATGGGGAAAATAAAACATTTACAGTCAAAAACTATAACTGAATTACCTAGCCGGTATAGGGCAAACCTTATTAATAGTTGTACCGGCTACAAACCTTGCAACCTGCTGGCCACCAAATCCAAAGATGGCAATTGCAATGTAGCCGTTTTTAATTCTATAGTACATATTGGAAGTAATCCTGCCCTTTTGGGATTTATATTAAGACCTTTAACAGTACGGCGAGATACATACAAGAACATAAAGGAAACTGGGGTTTTTACCATAAACCAAGTACACAAGGAATTGATTTTGGATGCGCATCATACCGCTGCAAAATACGAGGAATCCATATCAGAATTCGACAAGACAAATTTGACCGAATATTATTTGGATAAATTCCACGCTCCTTATGTGAAGGAAAGTGAAATAAAAATTGGTTGCAAATACGTAAACGAATATCTTCTAAAAGAAAATGGATGTATATTGGTTATAGGTGCTGTAGAACATATATATCTTCCAGAAAAAATTATCCAGAAAGACGGCTGGGTCAAATTAGACGAAATAGATACAGTAGCCAATATAGGCATTGACGGGTATGCCCTACCCCAACTACTTAAACGTTTTGGTTATGCCAAACCCAACGAAACAACCCAAGAACTGTTTTAATGGCTCACAAAAAGGTCTCTTTACCTGCCAAAACTTGTATTACTTGCGGACGCTCCTTTTCGTGGCGCAAAAAATGGGGGAAGAACTGGGAAAATGTAAAGTATTGCAGTAAAAGGTGTGCATCAAATTCAAAGAAAAAACGAACAAAAAAGTCAAACAGTAAATGAAAAACCTTATATGGTTCAGGAACGATTTAAGGGTTCATGACAATGAATCTCTTAATGATGCTATGAAAGGGGAATTAGTTATAGGAGTTTATTGCTTTGACCCTATTTATTTTGAAGTGGATGAATTTGGTTTTAAAAGAACCGAAAAATTTAGGGCACAATTTCTAATTGAAACTTTAC
>CBFIGW010000178.1:0-6104 GCA_965662155.1 Maribacter sp.
ACTATTAAATTTCCATACTATTTCTTTTTCTCTAGTTACTTCCCAAATACCAAAATCACCTTCAGTAATAATAATATTGCCATTTGGTAATAGGTCTGCTCCAGAGACTTTTGCGGAATACAGTTCAGGATCTGTAAAGCTCCAAACTACGTTAGGTTCATTATTGTTATTAATATTTAGGGAATATTCCTCGGGTAATTCTAGCTCATATACCGTGGATTGACCTAAATCTCCACCATTTGTAAAAATCAACATATTGCCTAAACGCTCATCTTTAAGTAAGTTGGGATAATGGTTATTGTGGAAGAGTCTTTCTGTGCCACCTTCATGTGAAGCTGCTTCTTCCGTTGTTGTACTGTGGTCAATGACCCAAACCTCACTATAGAAATTAGCACTTAAAAAGATAACATCATTTTCAGCATCATAAGCGATACCATTTCCGTGTGATATATCACCATCCTCTCTTTGGTTGTAATTAATGTCAATTAATTGAGGATTGTCCGGTATGGAACCAAAGTTTGCTTTTGTATCGTCATTGTTTTGAACCATATGATTCCAAACATGCCATTCCCAAACAATTTCACTCGTATTTGGATTTATTTCTATTAATCCATCAGGAAAGAGTTCAACATCTAAAAGGTAACCATTGGCAATAGCTTCTTCTGCTGATTTTCTTTCCCAAGTCATGGCAAGAATATTGCCATTGGGCAACATTTCTGCATCATGATGAAGAATATAATCATTGCTGGAATGCGTGAAGCTCCATATTTCGGTTCCATCATAATCTAATAATTGTACTTTACCGCCGTTTCCGCCGAGTTGAATTATGGGGTCTTCCGATTCTACCATTGCTAAAAGTTGTCCGTTACCAAGTAAGAAACAGTCATTTCCTAAATCACCTCCATTTAAATTCCATTGGTGTAAGACGTTGGCATTTTTATCCATAAGATATACGAAATTATTTCCCGCATCATTTACCAAAATATAGTTGTCATCTACTAAATCTTTATTGAAAAACTCAACATTTCCAGCTTGTTCACCTATTGGGTTTGGATTAGGAATGGGTTCCACTTCTTCTTCTTCTTCTTCACTTACGATATCAGGTGTACCTGTGTTTGGAATTTCAAGATCTTGGACGGTATTGGTTGAACAACCAAAAGCCATGATTATTATTAGGAATCCAAGTAGTAGTGTTTTAAATTTCATAGCGTACGATAATATAAAGCCCTAAAGTAAAAAAAAAAGGCCACTAATATAGTGGCCTTTTAATTGAATTATAAAATTTGTATTTATTCACAAACTCTAACGGAAACTTCGTATTCAAAAGGTCCAGTACCATTAGTATTAGGGAATGGTCCTTCAACAGAAGCTTTTTGGCCATTAGGGTCTAAGATAAAGAATGAATTTTCATCATCCCAGTCTCCTGAAGTATAAATAGCGGTTAAGGCATCTGTAGTTCCTTCTGGTACTGTAAATGTACCTGTAGCTGCATCACCTGTTTCTATTCTGAAAGGCGAACCTTCAACTTCAACTCCACCTAAGAAAACACTAAGGAAACCACCATTCCAACCATCACCATACGAATCTGTCATGTCAACAGTATACTCGCCTGGGAAAGCACCGTCAGCATCTAATGCTACACATTCAGATGTGGCGATAGAAAAGAAATATTCAGTACCGTTTTCATCAGTTGTTACAATTCTGCCATCAGCGGTAACAATTTCATATCTCAATTGGATATCGTCACCTACAGCTAAATCTGTAAGAGTCACCGTGTCTCCTAGTAATTCATCAATAGTATATACTATATCAAGAGTTCTTGCGCCTTCTTCTAAATCCAAATCGGCTATGGTAAAAGTGTCAAATAACGCTTCATCTTCAGAAAGGTCAGTTCCGTCTTCACCAATAGTCAAATCTCTAAAGGTACGATACACATTCAAGGTTTCTAAAAGACTTCCTTCGCTAGCATCATCTATGCTTATAGAGACATCATAGTCTTCATTGTTGGCACCTTCGGATAAATCAAGTTCATCACTTGTGTTTACCTCATAATCAAATGCAATACCATCATCTATAGGTAGGGAATAAGCAAATGGAGAACTAAAGAACGAACCTCCGGTTACAGTAACCGCTGCATCCGCTGCGTTAAAAGATCTACCGTCCGTGAAAAATAATTCAAGGTTAATGGCAATTCTATCACCAGGTAAAACTTGCGTTAGATCTACACCTAAAGCAGTTAACGCCTCGGCCATTGAATAAGAGAAATCCGCTGTAGGTAAACCTCTATCTCCAACGGTAAATTCGGATCCAGGTATAGTGGCAAATGCAACACCTAAATTGGTGTCATCACCGGTTGATCCTGTTTTATTGTTATCTACAAAATCAATTGTGATATCTACACGATCTATTAATTCACCATTTGTTTCATCTTGTTGTTCCAAGGTTACGAAAAATGTATTTTCCGTTCTGAACATATCGAAAGCCTCATCTAGGTCATCTGGAATTTGCTCCAGAGTCCTTAAAATTCCACCGGAGGTTTTGCCGTCAAGTACTTCCTCTACGACTGCTTTGTCGCTTTCACAAGAAACAGCGAACATCAAACATGCTAGTGCTGTTGCGTATATATTGTTTTTTTTCATTGTCCTAATTTTTATTTTTAGTTAGCAGGTGGGAAAGCAGGTGAAGCTGGATTTGTATCCCAGAATACTTGCTGTGTAACTCCTGATTTTTGCACAATAAATTGATTGTTACTGGCCGCATTTGCTGGATAAAAGAATGATCTAATAAACGCACCTGGCTCAGGCTCTAAATTTGGCTCTAAATTATCAGGGTAACCTGTTCTTCTATAGAAATTGTAAGCATCATGCCCATTTCCTTTTAATGCAACGAAGAATTGTTCCGCCATAACGTTCCATTTATCCGTTCCTTCTGCGTCGTCGTATGCCGTTCCGGTATTCAATACAAATGTAGTTACATCTGCAGCAGTTGGACCAACAGATAAATCTGCACCAGAATCTAAAGGACCAAAACCTTGAACCTTAGCTATTGATTTTTCAATACCAGAAATAATAAATGGTTTTGCCGCAACAGGATCACTTCCCATAAGTAGTTCTGCTCTCCAGAAATCTACTGTAGAAGCTAAAAGCATTGGTGTAATACCAGCACCTCCACCACCAGCGCCTAAAGATATTTCAGCAAAGGTATCATCATCATATTTACCACCTTGAGGATATACACCTGGCGCTGTTCTAGTTAATCCATCTGGTGGAATACCTTCATCGTTACCATGGTTTCTACCCCAGTATCCGTTAGGTAAAGAACAGTAGGCATAATCACCCGCAACATATTGTGCTGGAGGAGTAGTTAAAGAACAGGCTAAAGTTTCCTCATTAGGGGCTACTCCTGGCGCACCTGGTGTAGTTTCACTCTGTCTGTAAAAATAGAACCTTGTTCTTGGGTCAGCTGAAGTATCCATTAAATTCATTAACCATATAGATTGGTAGTCTCCACCACCTTGGTCTGTATAGTTATTTCTGTAATCTGGATGTCTTGCATCTGGCTGTACCGCATTGGTACCCCATCTAAATTGCAAGTCTTCTTCGTTAGCTTGAATAAAGTTACCACCGGAAACAATACTGTTAAAAGCTGCTGTATTTCCTGTATTTAAGTGCAATCTCAATTTCAAGGTATTACAAGCCTTAATCCAGCTACTTGCATCTCCATTATAAAAGAAATCATACTGTGGTAAAGCAGTAGCCGTTGCATTAAAGTTAGCAATCGCTTGATCTAATAAACTTAATGATGCAGTATAAATAGCTTCTCCTGAATCAATATTAGGATTCAAAATATCTGGTGCTGAAAAGGCTTCAGAATAAGGTACTGGACCAAAATAATCTACAAACAAGGTAGCTATATAAGCTTCCATGAATTGGCCCATGGCAATGTGATATGTAAGACCACCTTCTTCAGCTAAAACATTCATATCGCGAATGTTCTTGATACACTCTTGATAAGCTCTTTCCCAAGTATCGTCAAAACCGGCAGGGGAATATGCATTTTGATAATCCCTTGATGCCATGTTTTCGATCCTTGTTACCTCTGCACCAAATTCGCCAAGTTGTTCTACAACTCTGGCAAACCTTTCTTGTGCTACATTAAGATAGAAATCTGGATCTGCCTGACTAGGTGTCAAAGCATTTGGATTTTCTGTCAAATCCAGTTCTGCAGTTTCACAGGAGTTAAATGATACCCCTGCAATAAAAACAACAGCTATGTATTTAATTAGTTTTTTCATTGTCATTATTTTTTTTTAATTAAAATGAAGCTTTAACACTCAATCCGTATCTTCTAGAACTTGGACCGTTCAAGTAGTCAAAACCTCTACCGTTACCAACACCAACACCAGCAACGTTAGGATCAAAATTAGTTCCTTCTGGAATGTTGATTGCTTCATACCAAAGGTTGAAACCAGAAAGCGTAAAGCTTAAAGAACCAAAAGGCGTCTTGTCTAACCATTTTGAAGGCATTGAATATCCTAAGGACAATTCTTGTAATCTTATTACAGAAGCATCCCATACACCTAATTCACTTGGTCCAAATAGAATATTGTTAAAGTAATAGGTAGAGTTGTTTATCTGCTTTGTGTTAGCTGAGCCATCAGCTTGAACTCCTGGTAGGATAAATGTGTTCTCTCTGTCTAAAACATCCGTTGTAAGACCACGACCTAGTAAAGTAGACGTTGTTCTACTATACATATCACCACCATGTGTGTAATTAACCAAAAAGTTAAGATTGAAGTTTTTAAAGCTAAAAGAGTTGCCAACATTTAATTGCCAATCCGGGTTTGGATCACCAATAACAAAAGTTCCATTCTCCTCTACATAATCTCCAGCGGCATTAACCAAGAAATCACCATTGTCATCTCTTTGTATTCTACTACCAACGATAACACCTAGTTGTTCTCCAACGATTGCTGCATTACCCAAGTCACTAAAACCAGTATAAACAACTATGTCGGTATCCAAACCTAAGTCTGTTACTTCAGAATTATTTGTTGTCCAGTTAGCATTTAGACTCCAATCCAGTCCACCTTCTTCTTCAGCACGAAATAATGCCAAAGTAGCATCTGCCTCGATACCATTAGATTTGATTTCTCCAATATTGGTTTGTGTAGTTGTAAAACCTGTGGATGGATCTAAAGGACGATCAATAATCAAGTCAGTAGTTGTTCTATCATAATAGGAAACATCTAAAGACAAAACATTGCCAAAAAATCTAGATTCCATACCAACTTCTATCTCCGATAAAAGTTCTGGTTTTAAGTTAGGGTTACCTAGTCTATTAGCACTTTGATTTACAACAACGTCATTTCCTGAATCATCTTGGAAATATTGAGTGTCTAAATTTAAGGTTGCGGCAATAGGATATCCTGTTGGGAAGTTAGCCGATGTACCGTAACCTGCACGAAATTTTAAGTAATTTATACCTCCTTGGCTTTGTAGTCCAGGGATAATCTTCGTAGGTATAATAGATAAACTTGCACTAGGGTAGAAAATAGAGTTATTTTCAGATGACAAGTTAGATACGTAGTCATTACGTCCAGAAAGTGTTAAATAAACCATTCTGTCATAATCAAAATCTAATTGACCATAAAGACCGGCTATATTTCTTTCTCTAAAGAATTGTATTTCATCTTGAAGTGCAAAGTTAAAATGTCTTAACACACCAAAAACTTGTTGTCCAGAACTGCCTACACCGTTTTGGTCAAACACTTCTCTCCTTGTAGTGGCACCAGCATTAAAACTGAACCCTACTTTTTCTGACAATTCATACTGGCCAGTTAAAATCAAGTTATGGTCAGTAATGGTGTTGGTGTTGTTCCAAGTTTGTAAAATACCACTTTGGGTTGCAACACTACCACCTACACCACCTTTGTTCTGTGAATTGGTGTTGTTTTCAGAATATACATCCAATCCAAAACGGTAGGTAAGGTTTAAATTATCGTTAATATCATATACTAAGGCGGCGTTACCAAAAACACGATTGGTTACTTGTCTGTTCTGAGCATTCTTAACTGTCCATAAAGGATGTTGAATACTGTTGTT
>CBFIGW010000179.1:0-6079 GCA_965662155.1 Maribacter sp.
TTAATGTCTATACGTAGACCGGCACCATTTGCAGCTTCAACCGTAGAATTTCCAAATACGGCAATCCTAGTATCATTCTGCTCAAAATCTGGAAAATTATGTAATAAAGACTCAATGCCAGATGGGCTAAAAAACACCAAGACATCATAGTATACGTTTCTAAGATCGGATAGATCGCTAATTACAGTTTTGTAGAAAATACCTCTTTTCCAAGAAATTCCTAGTTCATCTAAGGTTTCTGGAACAATTGGTTTTAAAACATCTGAGGATGGAAGTAAAAACTTTTCCTCCTTATATTTTTTAATAAGAGGCACTAAATCGGAAAATTGTCTTGTACCAACATAGATTTTACGTTTTCTATAAACTACATATTTTTGTAGGTAGTAAGCAACAGCTTCAGACTGGCAAAAATATTTCATGCTATCCGGAACTTTAAAACGCATTTCTTCGGCAATTCTAAAAAAATGATCAACAGCATTTCTACTAGTTAGGATTATAGCTGTATGCTCGTTTAAGTCAATCTTTTGCTGACGCACATTTTTAGCGTCAACTCCTTCAACATGTATAAATGGTCTGAAATCTACCTTGACTTTTGCTTTGTCAATAAGCTTAGAATAGGGAGAATTTTCCATTTTTGGTTCAGGTTGAGATACCAAAATAGTTTTTACTTTCATATGGCGCACTATTTAAGAAAGCTTCCCATAATAATTAAGGGTGCAATTTCGAGTGTGCAAAGGTACAAAATAAAATAGAAAAAGTAGTGGCTTATTAATTTTTGGTGATTTTTCACCACTGTATACCAACCAATTAGATTAATCAACAAAAATAATAATAACGCAACGTAAATAACAACAATTGAATTGGGTAAAATATAAGTAAGTATAATATTGCCAATAAATAAAACTATGCCACTGTAGTTGAGGTATGTCGTTTTTTTAAAAACGATTTCATTGAAAACACGATAGTTGTCAAAAATAAAACCATTTCCCAATTGCAAGATGGTCTTTATAGCAAGGAAGATAAAAAAACCACTTAAAATTACTAAGTAATAAAACACTTCGTAACCCGTGCTTTTGAAAGTGTTGTAGGCTAGATATATAAAAAGAGAGGTATTTATTATCTGAAAAATGGTTAGCAGTAAATGAAATCTATTAAAAAGCTTTTCCTTTTTACTATACATGAAGATGTATTTATTATTAAAAGGTAAAATAATAAAGTTCATGAACTTGGTATAGTAAAGCGTTTTGGCGCCTAAAGGAAACAATAGGCTTCCAAATAGTAATAGAGTTATCCAATCTACAGTTTCACTAAATCTAAGAATAGGTTCCATTACTTTAATGGGGTTGATTTTCCTTGAAGTCCAAAATACAGATTGTTTTCGGAAATAACTATTCTAAAGTTGGAAGCAGGTTTCTTTAAAGTTGGCAATGTAATTTTAAAGTAACTGGTGTCCTGCGCCATAAGCAATTCTTCATTCTCCAAAGACTTTACAGGAGCGGCTACTATTCTAACCGGCTTTTTATAAGCATCAAGATACGCCACTGCAAATTTTAGTTTATTTAGCGGTATGTTAAAACTGTAAGGGTTATATATTTCAAAATTTATTTCTTGGTTCGTAGTCACAGGAAGTTCTTTTTCATCTATAATACAATCCAATTTTCGGTAAGACCTAAAATCCTTAATATATTTCGCATAATATTTTCCGCCATCTGTTTTCGTGTATTGGAAAGTACCGTCTTTTATATACCTTGATACATACAATACATTTTTACCCCTTACTTTTTCCTCAGAATCATCAATGGAAAACTGGTTTTTACGGTACTGAACATTGTTAAGAGAAAATACATTGTGGTTGCCAGAATAAAAGGCATACATTGGTGCGTTTCTATATGAATTCTCAAAAACTACGGGCATATCTCCAACCTCCTTCTTTATTTTACTTACCCAATCTTTATTCCCATGTGTTTCATAAAAAACAGTAAATAATAAAGGCTGATGTACAAGTCCAAGCCTTAAATACAGTATTATTATAATATTTAGTATTCCCAGTCTATAAATCCATTTTAAGACGTTCGCATCCTTTAACATATAATTGTATACCAAGACTACCAATGGAATGCATATTATAATTACCCATTGGGTTTGTACCCTTCTATTAAAACTGGATATAAAAAAGAAGATTATTACGCCATAGGTAAGGAACAATAAAGCTCTATTGAACAAATTTGTAGACTTTGTTTTGTAAAGCGCGTAATATATAAATGGAAAAGTAAGTCCAAATATGGCTATTAGGTTTACAAAGAATCCTAAAGTGTATTTTTCAAAACTATAGGCTCCATTGGGTCTTTCATATAGGTGGTATTTAATGGATACAAAATCATGATCAAATAGCCAGTAGAAGTGAGGAGCATAACAAAGAAGGGCAATCAGCACGGAGAACCATGCATATTTGTTCTTTACTAGTTTTAAGTTGGACAAAAACACAAATAGGATAACCAGAACAGCATGGTATTTACTATACATTAACGCTGCCATTAGCACTCCCAATAATAATGTGTTTAGCCATGTTTGTTGTTTTAAAAACCTTTTGTATGTAAGTAAAAAACAGCTGGTAAAAAATAATAAAGGTGTGTCGGGTAGGGTGAAAAATCCATAGGCATTTAATAAAGTCATAGAAAATACCAACACAAAGAACTGGGTAATGTATTCGTTTTTTTTAGGATGATCTATCATTAACCATAATACCAGAATATTAGCTGCGGATAGGATACAGCTCACAAATCGTACACCAAGTTCTCCATTAAAAAAAAGACTACTTATTTTAATGAATAAAGCTACCATGGGTGGATGGTCAAAATAACCCCATGCCATTTGTTGACTATAATACCAATAATAGCCTTCATCAAAAATAAGTTCCGTGAAAAAGGATTGTACCAAATTGATTACCAATAGTATGGCGAGGAAATAATAGAATTTTTTTGGAATTTGACTTAGCATTCTTGGGGTTTAACAAGCGTAAAATTACAAATTCTAGGTTTGAAACTATTTTTAAATATTTCATAAAGCTTTAAGCCTAGTTTTACCACCGTATTTTAAAACATTACTTTTGTATAAATATGTTTTTTTATGTCCAACAGCGTTGTAATAATTCCTACTTATAACGAAATCGAAAACATTGAGGCCATAATAACGGCTGTTTTTCAGCTACAAAAGGATTTTCATGTATTGATCGTAGATGATAATTCCCCAGATGGTACTGGTGACGCGGTTGTGAAATTACAACAAGAGTTTAATGGGCGACTTTTTTTGGAAACAAGAAAGGAAAAGTCAGGTTTGGGAACGGCATACATACATGGTTTTAAATGGGCCATTAATAAAAAGTATGATTATATTTTTGAAATGGATGCAGATTTTTCCCATAACCCAACGGATTTATTACGACTACATAAGGCATGTGAAAATGGCGCCGATGTAGCTGTAGGGTCTAGATATAAAAAGGGGGTAAATGTAGTGGACTGGCCTTTATATAGGGTCTTGTTATCATACGGAGCATCATTTTACGTGAAAATGATAACTGGAATGCGCGTGCACGATCCAACAGCAGGGTTTGTTTGTTATAAAAGGCATGTGTTGGAAAATATAGATTTGGACTCCGTGCGTTTTGTGGGGTACGCATTTCAAATAGAAATGAAATTTAGGGCCTATCTAAAAAATTATAAAATAGAGGAGATATCCATAATATTTAGGGATAGGGTAAAAGGGAAGTCCAAAATGAGTTCTTCTATTATTAGTGAAGCTATTTGGGGCGTTTTTGTTATGAAACTTCGAAGCCTTTTTCAAAAAAATAAATTTTAATCATGGGAAAAATACTTTTAAAAGGAGGTAAGGTAGTTAATGAAGGTATAATTCTAGAGACAGATATTTTAGTTGATGGTGAAATCATCGTTAAAATTTCTCCGGATATCAGTGATTCTTCCGCCGAGGTTATTGATCTAAATGGGGCTTTTATACTGCCTGGAGTCATAGATGATCAAGTACATTTTAGGGAGCCAGGGTTAACACACAAAGGAAATATTGCAACCGAAAGTAGGGCAGCGGTCGCAGGTGGTATAACCACATTTATGGAACAGCCCAACACGGTGCCACAGACAACTACCATAGAAAAATTAGAGGAAAAGTTTGCTATGGCGAGTACTTCCTCCTTTGCCAATTACTCCTTTCTTTTTGGAGGCACCAATGATAATTTGGAAGAATTAAAACGTCTGGACAAAAATGCTTGCTCCGGGGTAAAGTTATTTTTGGGTTCTTCAACAGGGAATATGTTGGTGGATGACGAACAGGTCATTGAAAACATATTTAAAAATACAGAGCTTGTTATCTCTGCCCATTGTGAGGACGAAACCACTATTAAGCAAAACCTGGAACGTTATAAAAATGAGTATGGTGATGATATTCCGGTCAAATACCACCCTTTGATAAGGAGTGAGGAAGCTTGCTATCTGTCTTCTTCAAAAGCCATAAGCTTGGCAAAAAAAACAGGGGCAAGGTTACATGTGTTTCATTTATCAACAGGAAAAGAAACCAACCTTTTTAGGAATGATATTCCATTAGAAGAGAAAAAAATAACCGCTGAGGTTTGTATACATCACCTTTGGTTTTCAGACAGTGATTACGAGGAAAAGGGCACTTTGATAAAATGGAATCCTGCGGTTAAAACGGCTGATGACCGGGCCAAACTATGGGAAGCGCTCCTAGATGATAGGTTAGATGTTATAGCAACCGATCATGCGCCACACCTATTAACGGAGAAAGACAATGTTTATACAAATGCGCCAAGTGGCGGTCCATTGGTACAACATGCATTACCTGCTATGTTGGAAAAACATAAAGAAGGTGTAATTTCCTTAGAGAAAGTTGTGGAGAAAATGTGCCATAATCCGGCAAAATTATTTCAAATAGAAAAAAGAGGTTTTATAAGAGAAGGGTATTTCGCGGATTTGGTAACGGTAGATTTGAATAAACCTTGGAAGGTGACTAAAGAAAATATTGCTTACAAATGTGGATGGTCTCCTTTTGAGGATGAGACTTTTTCGGCAAAAGTCCTTCACACCTTTGTAAATGGACATTTAGCTTATGAAAATGGTGTGTTTTCAGAAGTAAGAAATGCAAAAAGACTTACTTTTAATAGATGATGAAGAAAGTAGCTACACTTATTGGTTTTTGTTTTTTATTATCATGTGGCGAAAAGTTAATAGAGGAACCGGCAAATTTAATTCCTAGAGATAAAATGGTACTGATCTTAAAGGACATGTCTATATTAAATGCGGCCAAAGGTATTAACATTGGAATGTTAAAGGACAACGGTATAGACCCCACCAACTATGTTTTTAATAAGTACGAAATAGATAGTGCGCAATTTGTAGAAAGCAATAGGTACTACGCCTCACTGCCATTGGAGTACGAAGCAATCTATACTGAAATTGACGAAATTATCGAAAAAGAAAAGACAGAAATTATGGAATTGAAAAAAATATCGGACAGTTTGAATCTTTTGGAGCGTCAATCAAAAAAGGAAGCAAATAAAACAATAAAAACTTCCGATGATTCTAAGAGTCCATCTCCAAAATAAATTTATCGCAACAAGATGAAACGGTCTCATTTAGCGGTTCAAATTTAAAATTTAGAGCCTCCTTGATTTTTTGGTTACTATACGCATCCCTGTGTTTTAAAGAATAAATAGTGTCTTTGGTAATCGTCCTTTTTTTGCCGGTAAAAATGTGTTTTACATGTTCCAGAAACATTCCTATGTTTAGTTGCCAATTGGCTAATTTTTTATGTGGCGGTCTCTTTCCTAAACATTTTGCTATTTGTTTTAAAACTAAAGCGTAAGTTTCGTTAGTGGCGACCGCAATAAAACGTTCGCCTTCTATATTGGATGCCATAAGTTTACACATTATATTAATGACGTCATTTATAGCGATAAATCCCGTGCCACCTGGTGGGTAATAGGCGTAACCTTTTTTAGCCGTTGTAAAGAATTTTCCGCTTCCCGTTTCCCAAAATCCTGGACCCAGAATTA
>CBFIGW010000180.1:0-5913 GCA_965662155.1 Maribacter sp.
GTTCTAATGCTTCTATGGCAATGTATTCTTTCAAATGTTTTTCATGATGCTCTGCTGTCTTGAATGCGGCAGGACCCCTAAAATCCCAAATAAGCTTTATTTTTCTATCCAAAATATATTTTTAACAATCAAAATTAAGGCAAAGAGGGTAATAATGGATATTCAAGACCGACTAATTTTGATAAACCTGTTGATATGCTTAGTTCTGCTTTAATTTAATTTTAAAATTTGTAGAAAACGCTAAAACCCCAAATTTGTGTTAAGTAAAGATAGCTTCATTTGCAAGGGAGTATGTAATTGCTATTTTTGCTGGATGTTTTTTTAAAACTAAAAATGAAATTTTTAAAGACAGTTTTAATTACTTCAATTGTATTGCTCTTGTTGGCATCTTGCAATTCTTTTTTTAAGAAAAGCGATGATAGAGGGCCGATTGCACGCGTTGGGGAATCTTATTTGTACAAAGAAGATATAGCTCCGATGTTAACGAAAGACATGTCAAAGGAGGATAGTATAGCTTTTGTTAGCGGTTATATTAATAATTGGGCTTCTAAACAATTGCTCCTGTCCAAATCAAAAATAAATCTTACCGAGGAAAAACTTGCGGAATTTGATGCGCTAGTGAATGACTATAGGGCAGATTTATATACACGAGCTTATAAAGAAGCATTGGTATCCCAAGGAACGGATACCGTAATTGGAAGAAGTCAACTTGAAACATTTTACGAACAGGAAAAAGAAAATTTTAAGTTAAAGGAACGTATTCTTAGAATAAGGTTTGTCGCCTTGCCTAAAAATTTCTTAAACCAAGAAGAAGTTAGTAAAAGATTAAAAAGTTTTAAGGAAGAAGATTTATCTTATTTGGACTCAATTGGGGTTCAATTTAAAAAATTGAATTTTAATGATTCCATTTGGGTGAGGTCTTCTAGGGTAATTGAAGAAATACCTCCAATCACTGTTAATAACCAAGATAGGTACTTAAAAAAATCACAATTTTTTGAATTGGAGGATTCATTAGGGGTATATTTGGGCAAAATCGTGGATGTTAAGGACATAAATGATATTGCACCACTTTCATATATTACGCCTACCATAAAACAAGTTTTATTAAATCGTAGAAAAATAAACTACCTGCGTAAACTAGAAACGGAAATTATAGATGAAGCAATCAAGGACAAAGAATTTGAAGTTTTTACCAATGATAAATAAAAAAATGTGTACGCTCTTGTTAGGGTTTTTTGCCATATCCGTGGCTATGGCACAGGATACTAATACAGAAGAACAAGGTAATCAAGAGCAAATAGAAACTGCCAGCCAGGCAGATACAACCAACAAATTCAAAAGAATAAAGTTAGACGGTATCGCAGCAGTAGTAGGTGACTATGTCATCTTGGATTCCGATGTTGAAAAAACCTTGATTGATTTAAAAAGTCAGGGAGCCTCAACAGAGGATGTTACGCACTGTAGTTTATTAGGTAAGCTTATGGAGGATCGTTTATATGCCCACCAAGCGGTACAGGACAGTATTTTGGTTTCCGATGATGAGGTAAATGCAACTGGTGACAGACAATTGCAGTCTTTGGTACAGCAGATTGGTTCCATGGAAAAGGTCTTGAAATATTATAAGAAAGAAGACGAACAAAGTTTTAGGGAAGAACTCTATAAAATTAACAAGCTGCGAATGCTATCGGAAAAAATGCAGCAGGATATAATTAAGGATATTGAAATAACCCCAGAAGAAGTTAGGCAATTCTTTAATGCCATACCGGAGGATGAAAGACCTGTCTTTGGAGCAGAGTTAGAGATTGCACAAATTGTAAAAGCACCGGAACCAACGGAAGTGGAAAAGCAAAAAGTTATTGATAAGTTAAATCAAATTAAGGCCGATGTAGAGGATAACGATGCCAGCTTTAGTGTAAAGGCAATTCTTTATTCCCAAGACCCTGGTTCAAAATCTAAAGGTGGATTTTATAGTATAACAAAAGATACAGGATTTGATAAAACATTTAAAGATGTAGCTTTTAGTTTGCAAGAAGGCGAGGTTTCCGAACCTTTTGAAACTCAATTTGGATATCATATTATTTATATTGAGAAAATTAGAGGTCAAGAATTAGACCTAAGACATATTTTAGTACAACCGGAAATTTCCCAAGATGCTTTAAACGAAGCTAAAACCGAGCTGGATAGTATTCGTAAAAATATTATTGAAGGAAAATTTACGTTTGCAGAAGCAGCATTGAATTTTTCTGATGAAAAAGAAACAAAATTTGATGGTGGTCTGCTTCGTAACCCTCAAGATTTCAGTTCTCGATTTGAGTTGACAAAAATGGATCCTGCTTTGTATAACCAAGTAAGGAACTTAAAGGATAATGAGATTTCATATCCATTAATAGAGGAAGATCAACGTGGGGGCCCTCCACAATATAAGATTTTAAAAGTAACCAATAGGTATGAAGAGCATGTTGCCGATTTTGCTCAGGATTATATTAAAATACAGCAATTGGCATTGACCGAAAAGCAATACAATGCTATCAAAGATTGGATGGAAGAGCATATTGAAGATACCTATGTAAGTGTTAACGAAGAGAATAAGGATTGTGATTTTGCAAATAACTGGATAAAAGAATAAGTATATGTCCGATGTTGCTGCAATAGACCTTTTGGTTAAAAAACATAATGCCCTTAAAAAAGAAATAGGTGCTGTAATTATTGGTCAGAATAAGGTAATAGACCAAATACTACTTTCTATTTACACCGGTGGCCATTCACTTTTGATTGGAGTTCCCGGTCTAGCCAAGACCTTAATGGTAAATACCATAGCGCAAGCTTTAGGGTTAGATTTTAAGCGTATTCAGTTTACACCGGATTTAATGCCAAGCGACATTTTGGGTAGTGAGGTTTTGGATCAAAACAGAAATTTCAAGTTCATAAAGGGCCCAATTTTCGCAAATATTATTTTGGCCGATGAAATAAATAGAACTCCCCCAAAAACACAAGCTGCCCTGTTAGAGGCAATGCAGGAAAGAGCGGTGACAATTGCAGGGCATCAATATAAGTTGGATTTACCTTATTTTGTTTTGGCAACCCAGAATCCTATTGAACAAGAAGGAACATATCCATTGCCAGAAGCACAATTAGATCGATTTATGTTCGCGATAGAGTTGGAATATCCTTCGGTGGAAGAAGAAATTCAAGTAGTAAAAAACACAACATCTAACAATTCCTATACGATTACACCACAGTTCACCGGAAATGAAATGTTACAGGTACAGGATTTGGTACGTAGAATACCTGTTCCGGACAATGTAATAGAATATGCAGTGAAATTGGTGAATAAGACTAGACCTAATTTAGATACAGCATCGGACTTTGTAAAACAATATTTAGATTGGGGAGCAGGACCAAGGGCTTCACAAAACCTTATTCTAGGAGCCAAGGCCAATGCCGTAATCTCTGGTAAATATTCACCTGACATAGAAGATGTGCATGCCGTTGCCAAAGGCATTTTAAAACATAGGATAATTAAGAATTACAAAGCAGAAGCCGAAGGTATCTCTGAAGAAGATATCATAGACCAACTTTTGTAAGGCCAAACCAATTACTTCCTCAAGCTTTTTTCTAGGCAAAGTTGATATAATATGTCAATTCGATAAAAAGTGTTTAATCCTTTGATTTAAATTTTAATTGCGCCCTAGTTTTTCTTAATTTTACGGAATTGCTTTAACAATAAAAACAGAAACAAATGGCATTCGATATTGATATGATAAAAGGGGTGTACGCCAATATGGCTGAGCGAGTGGATAAAGCGCGTGAGATTGTGGGTAAACCATTAACCCTTTCGGAGAAAATTTTATATTCCCATTTATGGGAAGGTAATCCAACCAAAGCTTTTACGAGAGGTAAGGATTATGTTGATTTTGCCCCAGATCGTATAGCATGTCAAGACGCTACGGCACAGATGGCCCTTTTACAGTTTATGCAAGCTGGAAAGCCTAAAGTGGCAGTTCCAACGACTGTACATTGTGACCATTTGATTCAAGCCAAAAATGGTGCTGCTGCCGATTTAAAAATGGCGAATACCTCAAGTGCGGAAGTATTTGACTTTTTAGAGTCCGTGTCCAACAAATATGGAATTGGATTTTGGAAACCCGGTGCTGGTATTATACACCAAGTGGTATTGGAGAATTATGCTTTCCCAGGAGGAATGATGATAGGTACGGATTCACACACCGTAAATGCAGGTGGCTTAGGAATGGTTGCCATTGGTGTAGGTGGCGCTGATGCCGTGGATGTAATGGCAGGAATGGCTTGGGAGCTTAAGTTTCCCAAATTGATAGGTGTGCGATTGACCGGTGAAATTTCTGGTTGGACAGCTCCTAAAGATGTAATTTTAAAAGTTGCCGAAATATTAACGGTTAAAGGAGGAACAGGTGCTATAGTTGAATATTTTGGACCTGGAGCAAAAGCGTTGTCCTGTACCGGAAAGGGAACTATTTGTAACATGGGAGCCGAGATTGGTGCTACTACATCTACTTTTGGTTATGACGAATCTATGGAACGTTATTTAAGGGCTACCGATAGGGAAGATGTTGCAGATGCTGCTAATGCAGTTAAGGAATACCTTACAGCAGATGCAGAAGTATATACAAATCCAGAAAACTATTTTGATCAAGTCATAGATATTGACCTTTCCAAATTAAACCCATTATTAAATGGGCCTTTTACACCAGACCTTTCTACTGCGGTAGGTACTGAAATGACAGAAAAGGCAACTGAAAATGAGTGGCCGTTACAAGTAGAATGGGGCTTAATTGGTTCTTGCACCAACTCTTCCTATGAAGATTTATCTAGGGCTTCCTCCATTGCACAACAGGCATTGGACAAAGGCATAAAAATGAAAGCGGAATTAGGTATCAATCCTGGTTCTGAACAAGTTCGTTATACCGCAGATAGAGATGGAATCTTAGGGATTTTCGAAAAACTTGATGCCAAGATATTTACGAATGCTTGTGGACCTTGTATCGGTCAATGGGCAAGATATAGTGATCCTAAGAATGCTCCAAAAAATAGTATAGTACATTCGTTCAATAGAAATTTTGCCAAGCGTGCGGATGGTAACCCAAATACGCATGCCTTTGTAGCGTCACCTGAAATTACCGCTGCAATAGCTATTGCAGGTAGGTTGGATTTTAACCCCATGACAGATAGTTTGATTAATGAGCAAGGTCAAGAAGTTACTTTTGACGAGCCAACAGGTTGGGAGCTTCCCCCAAAAGGCTTTGAGGTAGAGGATGCCGGTTTTCTGGCTCCAGAGGAAGATGGCTCAGGTGTTTCCGTTGTTGTTAGTGAGGATTCTGAAAGACTTCAATTGTTAGAGCCTTTTGTTCCTATTAAAAACGAGGAGCTTCAAGGGGTGAAATTGTTGATAAAGGCATTTGGAAAATGTACTACGGACCACATTTCTATGGCAGGACCTTGGTTACGTTTCAGAGGTCATTTGGATAATATTGCCAACAACACGTTAATAGGTGCGGTAAACGCTTTCAATAAAAAAACCAATTTGGTTAAAAACCAACTTACAGGTGAGTACGAAGGTGTACCGGATACACAGAGAGCATATAAGGCTGAGGCAATTAAGTCAATTGTAGTAGGAGACCATAACTATGGTGAAGGCTCTTCACGAGAGCATGCCGCAATGCAGCCAAGACATCTTGGTGTTGCCGCGGTACTTGTGAAATCCTTTGCGCGTATACATGAAACTAACTTGAAGAAACAAGGTATGTTGGGCTTAACATTTGCAAATGAGAGTGATTATGATTTAATACAGGAAGACGATACGTTCAACTTTTTGGATATCGCTGATTTTGCCCCGGACAAACCTTTAACAATAGAGATAGTTCATGCAGATGGTAGTAA
>CBFIGW010000181.1:0-5882 GCA_965662155.1 Maribacter sp.
AAATAAAGTAGTTCCATAGTTTAGTGTAAATCCCTTTCAACTTTAGAACCAGAGCCCCCAATTAGAAAATCCAAGTCCGCCCCTTTATCTGCCTGTTCAACATGTTCTATATACATTTTCACATACCCTCTAGTGGCAACAGGCTTAGGTGGTATCCAATTATCTTTTCGCGACTTAAGTTCCTCGTCTGAAATATCTAAATGTAATGTTCTATTTTTTACATCCAGTTCTATCCAATCGCCGTTTTGAACAACGGCCAGTGTACCACCTACGGTAGTTTCCGGTGATACATGTAAAACAACCGTTCCTGCGGCGGTTCCGCTCATACGGCCATCAGAAATACGGACCATATCCGTAATTCCTTTTGCTAATAATTTTTTAGGAAGGTCAACATTACCCACTTCGGGCATACCGGGATATCCTTTGGGTCCAACACCTTTTAAGACGATAACACTACTTTCATCAATAGCTAAATCTGGGTCGTCTATACGCTCGTGGTAATCCTCCATACTTTCAAAAACTACCGCTTTTCCCCTATGTTTCATTAATTTGGGCGATGCTGCAGACGGCTTAATTACGGCCCCATTTTCACAAAGGTTACCTTTTAAAACAGCTATCCCAGCTTGCTCCTTAAATGGTTTTTCCAAGGATGAAATAACATCGGCATCATAACAAACTGCATCCACATAATTGGTCCCAATACTTTTTCCATTAACGGTTATCGATGTATTATGCAATATTGGTGTTAACTCTTTCATTACAACTGATAATCCCCCGGCATAAAAGAAGTCCTCCATTAAATATTTACCAGAAGGTTTCATATTCACAAGTAAGGGAATCTTACTTCCAATATGGTCAAAATCAACTAGATTTAAGTCTACTCCAATCCTTCCTGCAATGGCAGTTAGGTGAATAATTAAATTTGTTGAGCCTTCTACAGCGGCATTGGTAATAATTGAATTTTCAAAAGCATCCTTGGTCAAAATTTTAGAAAGTTTTAAATCTTCCTTAACCATATCCACTATGCGTCTTCCCGATAATTGTGCAAATAGTTTTTTTCTGGAATCTGCAGCAGGTATTGATGAGAAACCAGGTAATGTGAGACCCAATGCCTCACACATAGTCGCCATAGTGGAGGCAGTACCCATAGTATTACAATGACCTATACTCCTAGCGACACACACCTCTGCCTCTCTTATATCTTCGGCAGAATACCCATCTATCTCCTGTCTTTCCTTTATCATCCAGTTCATGGACCCAGAACCTATTTTCTCTCCCCTAAACCTACCGCTGAGCATAGGGCCGCCCGGAACAACAATGGTTGGTAAATCTACACTACAAGCACCCATAATTGTAGATGGCGTGGTCTTGTCGCAACCTGTTAAAAGTACAATACCGTCCAAAGGATTAGCACGAATAGACTCTTCCGTGTCCATACTGGCAAGATTACGAAACAACATCGTGGTAGGTTTCATTATGGTTTCTCCCAAAGACATAACTGGAAACTCCAATGGAAAACCACCTGCTTCTAAAATCCCTCTTTTTACTACTTCAGCAAAATCACGTAAATGTCCGTTGCAGGGAGTAAGTTCTGACCAGGTGTTGCAAATGCCTATTACTGGCTTACCTTCAAAATAATCATCTGGATATCCTTGGTTCCTTAGCCAAGAGCGATGTACAAAACCCATTTTGTCGTTTCCGCCAAACCATTCTGAACTTCGTAGTTTTTTTTTGTCCTTCATTAAGTTGGTTGTCTTAATATTCAGGGTTTAAGATAACTAAAAAAAGACATCTTGCTTTAGTAAATTGCCACTATGAATGAAGTTGTTTTATTGAACGCAAGTTCATCGCCCACAGATTTTCCAAGCAAAAGTCTTCCAATGGGGCTTGCGCCGGAGATGCAAAACGTAGATATATCATTGTGTTTGAACTCACCAGCAGATATTGCCAAATAATAACAGCCGCTATCAGTAACCGCTACATTTCCCAAACCAATAGTATCGCAAGAAACTTCTTGACTAACTTTATACATGACTTGCTGCATTTTTTCAATCTCAGCCAATCGCCTTCCCAGTTTTTCACGCTCCAATTGTATCATGGCCCTGCCGGTTTCATGCTTATCTCCTGCGCTACTCTTTGTCTCCGTAGTCAAGGCTGTTTCCAGTTCCTTGATTTGCTGCCCAATCCTGTTCATTCGTTCCTTAACAAAATTCGTACAGTATTGATGTGCTCCAATCTTTAATTCAGATAAGTCTTTAGTTTTCTTCAACGTGGTAAAGGTCTGCCAGTTTATAAATAAGGAAGTTAATTATTTGATTTTTATCATCGCCATTGTTCAGCATATTTAGAACATCGTTCTTGTTCTCCGCCTTAAAATACATTAAATCACCAGACCTATCCTCGCTAAAAATATTCCAGGATTTAAGGCCTACCAACATGGCTTTATGAGCTTTATACTTTTTTTTGATTTTCTCTTTTTGCCTTTTACTGATTTTGTCATCTTCTTGATTATGATCAAGCAGTTGGTATTCCGCAGATATGCGAGCGTCAAATTTTTCCGCTTCGGTAATTATTTTAAAATATGCCCTAGAAACCAGCGATTCATATTGTTTTTCAAAATCACTATATATCAAACGATTTTTAGCAGTGTTTTTTGCTATAACCTCATCATCTAAACTGGCATATAAGGTTATGGAAGAATCCTGTTGTTGAGGATTGGATTTTAAAGATTCCTTCCACGCCTGTGATTGAATCATTTTTTTCCAAATCTTATTATATTCCTGTTGATATTTGGTTTGATGGACTGTACAACTACCTATGAACAAAAGAGTGAAAAACAAACCGCACAACTTACTATATATCCGCCTCATGTATAAATACAGATCTTATAATTTAGGCACCATACCTAATTCTTAAAATTAAATGTTTGGGGAGTTTCGGCAATAAAGTAGGAAAGGCAATATAAAAAGAAAATAGATATACAAGTACCATTATGGACAAGTTTACCAAAAACAGGTTAAACGACAATTCTTAGCATTGGATGGTATTAGCTAATTGCTGACCGGCCCTAGTTCCAATGGCCACTCCCATACCACCTAGTCGCACACCGCAGGCTATATTTTTGGAAATTTCTTTGACGATTGGTTTTTTTTGTGATCCAATCCCCATTATACCACTCCAGTTAAAATCAATTTCAAAGGGAGTCTCCGGAAGAATAACAGTGGTTAGCAATTCCTTTAATTTATCCTGAATAATTTTTGTGTTTCCCAATTCAAATGTTTCCTCGGTTTTAAAGTCTAGGTTACGACCCCCACCCAATAAAATTCTATTATCAATATTTCTGAAATAGTAATATCCTTGATCCAAATGAAAAGTTCCTTTGACATGTAGGTTATCAATAGGTTTGGTTATTAAAACCTGCGCCCTTGCCGGTTGCACTTCTTCTTTAATAAGTTGTTTTGCAAAACCGTTGGTAGCAATGAATACCTTTTTAGAAGTAAACTCAAACTGATTGGTCTTAACAATAACGCCATTTCCATTATCCTGAACAGATTCCACTGTTATGGCATTTAGTATTGTTATGTTGGATTTGTAGACCAAATCTAAGAGAGATTTCATCATTAGACCCGTATTAATCTGCCCCTCGTGTTTATGTGTAATATATGAATCGATACAGTTTTTAAAACCAAACGTATTTGTCGTTTTGGCAAAAGCGACTTCTTTAAATACAGGTTTCAATAAGCCGTTCACATAATTTAGCTGATCAACACACTGCTCATATTTATTTTTATCGCTTTTTAAGAACAATTCGTGCCCGCCATGTAAATGAAAGCCGATTTTTTTATCTCCCAACAAATCACGTAGGGCTTGTATACCTTCCTTTCGTTCTTGAACTAAATTTATAAGTTCCTCTTCGGTGTGTGTTTTTAAATCGGCCAATATTTCAGTAATACTACCAAAACAGGCAAAACCTGCATTTTTTGTACTGGCACCTTGCGGTAAAACTCCTTTTTCAAGAATTAGAATTTTAGCTTTAGGGAACTTTTTACGTAACTGTAGGGCACAATTAATTCCTACTATGCCGCTACCGATAATAGTAAAATCTATGTTGGACAGCCAACTTTTATATTCCCAATAACTAAGCTTCATGGTCAGTAGCAGTTTTGTTCAAAAAAAACTCCGGTTTAGGACCGGAGTTTACTTTACTATTCATTTTCTGGTTTTGGATCCATCACAAAATCATTCATGAAGGCGGTTGTATAATTTCCCGCCAAATAATCTGGATGATCCATTAACTGTCTATGAAAAGGAATGGTGGTCTTTATGCCTTCTATAACAAACTCATCCAATGCTCTTTTCATTTTATTGATAGCCTCTTCCCTTGTTTGGGCGGTAGTTATCAACTTGGCAATCATAGAATCATAATTAGGAGGAATACTATATCCGCTATATACATGCGTATCCATTCTCACTCCATGCCCACCTGGTGTATGTAAGGTGGTTATTTTTCCTGGAGATGGTCTAAAATTATTATAGGGGTCCTCAGCATTAATACGACATTCTATAGAGTGTAACTTTGGAATATAGTTTTTGCCCGAAATTGGTACTCCGGCTGCAACAAGGATTTGTTCCCGTATTAAATCATAATCTATTACCTGTTCCGTAATAGGGTGCTCTACCTGGATACGGGTATTCATTTCCATGAAATAAAACTTTCGGTGTTTATCTACCAAGAATTCTATAGTACCTGCCCCTTCATATTTTATATATTCGGCAGCTTTAACCGCAGCTTTACCCATGGCATCACGAAGCTTATCCGTCATAAAAGGAGAAGGAGTTTCTTCAGTTAGTTTTTGATGTCTACGTTGCACGGAACAATCTCTTTCCGATAAATGACAAGCTTTTCCATACTGGTCTCCAACAACCTGGATTTCAATATGCCTAGGCTCTTCTATCAATTTTTCCATATACATGCCTCCATTGCCAAACGCAGCAGTAGCCTCTTGTACGGCACTTTCAAAAAGGTCGCCCATTTCCTCTTCTTTCCAAACGGCACGCATCCCTTTTCCGCCACCACCGGCAGTAGCCTTTATCATAACGGGATAGCCCATTTTTTTGGCCACCTTTTTAGCATCGGCAACATCTTTCAATAGACCTTCAGAACCGGGAACACAAGGCACACCGGCTTTTTTCATGGTTTCTTTGGCAGTTGCCTTATCGCCCATACGATCTATCTGGTCACCTGAAGCTCCAATAAATTTTATATCGTGCTCAGCACAGATACGGGAAAATTTAGAATTCTCGGATAAAAACCCGTAACCAGGGTGGATAGCATCGGCATTTGTAATTTCTGCCGCTGCAATAATATTTGGAATCTTTAAATAGGATTCACTACTAGGCGCTGGCCCAATACAAACAGCTTCGTCTGCAAAGCGTACGTGAAGGCTTTCTTCGTCTGCCTTACTATAAACGGCAACCGTCTTAATTCCCATTTCCTTACAGGTACGAATCACACGTAAAGCAATTTCACCTCTATTTGCTATCAGTATTTTTTTAAACATCATCTACTATTTTAATGTGAAATCTTTTTTCTCACTAACGAGTATGGCCAGTGAACTGGTTTAATTTCCTGTTAAGAGGGATCAACCAAGAAAAGTGGTTGATCAAACTCAACTGGTGAAGAATCATCTACCAAAACCTTCACAATAGTACCTGAAATTTCAGATTCAATGTCATTGAATAATTTCATTGCTTCAATTACACAAAGGACATCTCCGTTAGAAATAGTGTCGCCAACCTCAACAAAAACTGGTTTGTCGGGAGAAGGTTTTCTATAGAAAGTACCTATAATTGGGGACTTTATAGTAATATACTTATCATCA
>CBFIGW010000182.1:0-5759 GCA_965662155.1 Maribacter sp.
GCACATCAACTTAAAGAAAGCCTCTAAAAAAATTGCAGATGCACTTTGGGAAAAGGATACCGGTGCAGTTTCCAATGCGGAAATGGAAGAGAACCTTGCCACTTTAGAGGATGTTCCTTTTGCCCATTTACACAACCATTCCCAGTTCTCGGTGTTACAATCCACTATTGCCATTAAGGATTTGGTAAAAGCCGCCGCCACGGACCAAATGCCAGCAGTTGCCTTAACCGACCATGCCAATATGATGGGGGCCTTTCATTTTGTAAAGGAAGTCAGTGCACATAACAAAGCCGTAAAAGCCAAAAATGAGGAGGCGCTCGCCAATGGCGAAGAAGCTACAGCCAAAGAAATAAAACCGTTAATAGGCTGCGAATTTTTTGTTTGTGAAGACCATACTAACAAAAATGTTAAGGATTATGGGTATCAGATAGTGCTTTTGGCAAAGAACAAAAAAGGGTATCACAACCTGGCCAAAATGTCTTCTATTGCTTATACCAATGGTTTTTACTATGTACCTAGAATCGATAAAAAAGTAATTGAACGGTATAAGGAAGATATTATAGTCCTTAGCGGAAACTTGTATGGGGAAGTGCCCGGGAAAGTGCTTAATGTAGGGGAAAACCAAGCAGAAGAAGCACTAATTTGGTGGAAAGAACAATTTGGCGATGACCTATATATAGAAATCATGCGTCATGGTCAGGAAGATGAAGACCGCGTAAACAAAGTACTTCTGGATTTCGCAACAAAACATCAGGTGAAATTAGTGGCTACCAACAATACCTATTATTGTGCACAAGAAGATGCAGATGCACATGACATTCTCCTCTGTGTAAAGGATGGTGAAAAGCAAGCCACCCCTATAGGTCGTGGTCGAGGCTACCGTTACGGACTGCCCAACCAAGAATACTATTTTAAGTCGCAGGAGGATATGAAGGCGCTTTTCAAGGATATTCCAGAAGCAATACTTAGTGTCTCCGAAATTCTTGATAAAGTAGAACCTTTTGAACTGGCCCGTGATGTTCTCTTGCCCGTTTTTGACATACCGACGGAGTATAAAGACCCGGAAGATGAAGTTGACGGAGGTAACCGGGGCGAGAATGCCTATTTACGCCATATCACCTATAAGGGGGCTAAGAAAAGATATGGGGAAATTACCCCAGAAATAAAGGAGCGTATTGATTTTGAATTAGATACCATAAAAAATTCGGGATATCCAGGGTATTTTTTAATTACCGAAGACTTTATCCGTGAAGCTCGAAACATGGATGTGTCCGTTGGTCCCGGAAGGGGATCCGCTGCGGGTTCCGTAGTAGCGTATTGTCTTACCATTACCAACATTGACCCCTTGAAGTATGACTTGCTTTTTGAGCGTTTCCTAAATCCAGATAGGGTGTCCATGCCCGATATCGATATTGATTTTGATGACGAGGGCCGTGGCAGGGTAATGGATTATGTAATTAACAAATACGGCGCCAACCAAGTGGCTCAAATTATCACCTATGGCACCATGGCGGCCAAATCCTCAATTAGGGATACGGCCCGTGTTTTGGATTTACCATTGGGTGATGCGGACCGTATTGCAAAACTTATTCCCACCATGTCCAAATTGGGCAAAATATTTGGGCAGTCCGATGCCGACCTGAAGAAAAAATTCAGGGCAGATGACTTGGAGAAAATACATCAACTGTTCAATATTCATGATGGTGACGATCTAGAGGGACAAACCCTTAAAATGGCTAGAACCTTGGAAGGTTCCGTAAGAAATACAGGTATTCATGCCTGTGGAGTAATTATCACTCCAAGTGATATAACCAATTTTGTACCGGTAGCTACTGCAAAGGATTCAGATTTGTATGTCACCCAATTTGATAACTCCGTTGTAGAAAGTGCAGGGTTGTTAAAAATGGACTTCTTGGGATTAAAAACCTTGACCCTAATCAAGGACACGGTAAAAATCGTAAAGGCAAAACACGGTATAGATTTGGTGCCCGATGATTTTCCGTTGGACGATGAAAAAACATACGAGTTGTTCCAAAAAGGAGAAACGGTAGGGGTGTTCCAATATGAATCACCAGGCATGCAAAAACACATGAAGGACCTAAAACCTACGGTGTTCGATGACCTTATTGCCATGAACGCTCTATATAGACCTGGGCCAATGGAATACATACCTAGCTTTATTGCCCGTAAACATGGCACGGAAGAGATTAGCTACGACCTTCCAGATATGGAGGAGTACCTAAAAGAAACCTATGGTATTACGGTGTATCAAGAGCAGGTGATGCTCCTTTCTCAAAAATTGGCAGGATTCTCTAAAGGTGATGCCGATGTTTTAAGGAAAGCCATGGGTAAAAAGATTTTTGCTTTACTACAAAAATTAAAGCCCCAATTTCTGGATGGCGGTGAAAAGAATGGGCATCCACGAGAGACTTTGGAGAAAATATGGAAAGACTGGGAAGCATTTGCAGCATATGCTTTTAATAAAAGTCATTCTACATGCTATGCCTATATTGCCTATCAAACCGCTTACTTAAAAGCCCACTACCCAGCCGAATATATGGCCGCTGTTTTAAGCAATAACATGAACGACATAAAACAGGTAACCTTCTTCATGGAGGAATGTAAACGCATGGGCTTAGATGTGTTGGGTCCAGATGTAAATGAATCCTACTATAAATTCGCGGTAAACAAAGAAGGGGCTGTACGTTTTGGCATGGGCGCCATTAAAGGTGTTGGGCGTGCCGCTGTAGAAACCATTGTTGCAAACAGAAAAGAGGAAGGCCATTTTAAATCGGTCTTTGACATGGCCAAACGCATAGATTTACGTGCCGCAAACAAAAAAGCTTTTGAAAATTTAGCAGTTGCCGGTGGTTTTGATTCTTTTGGCAATAATCATAGGGCACAGTACTTTCATGATGAAGGCGATGGAATTACGTTTTTGGAAAAGGTAATTAAATACGGCGCCAAGTTTCAGGAGAATGAAAACTCTGCCCAAGTAAGTCTTTTTGGGGATGCGAGCGAAGTACAGATTCCCGAACCCATTGTTCCACCTTGTGAGGAGTGGAGTACCATGGAAAAACTAAAAAGGGAAAAAGAAGTAGTGGGTATTTACATATCCGGGCATCCTCTGGATGATTTCAAAACCGAAATCAAGGCTTTTTGCAATGCCAGTATATCATGCTGTAGCGACTTACCTAGTTATGTAAATCGGGAATTAACATTTGCAGGTGTCATTACAGACGTGCAACATCGTATCTCTAAAAATGGAAAAGGATGGGCGGCGTTTACTATGGAGGATTACACAGACTCATTTGAGTTTCGCATATTTGGGGAGGAATACCTTAAGTTTAGGCATTTTCTAATGCTCAATTCTTTTGCCTATATCAAATTATTTGTTCGTGAAGGTTGGGTAAATAGGGAAACCGGTAAAAAGGGCGACCCTAGAATGCAATTTAATAATTTTATGCTTTTACAGGATGTTATGGAAACCTATGCTAAAAAGCTAACTATAAAATTGAATATAGACGATCTTAAGGAAGAACAAATTCATACATTAAAAGACACTTTAGTTTCACACAAAGGAGACCACCCCATTAATTTTGTAGTTTATGAGATGCAAGAACAGATAAAGGTTAATTTAAATAGTCATAAACAGAAAGTACAGATTTCAAGTGAACTTTTACAGCGCTTGGAAGAAGAACAGATTCATTTTAAATTAAATTAGTAACGAATTCATTTTATAAACAAATTATAATTGTTGAAAAGAAAGTTCATCTATGTTATTGCAGGTTTTCTTATGGCAGCCTTTTTGTTGGTGAAACTTTACCAACAATTTGAAGGACCAAATTCAAGCTACTTAGAACCAGAACCTATTGCATTTCATGAAAACGGAAATGGTTATTTAGGCTCTTCTACTTGTATGGATTGTCATAAAGACATATATGAATCACATATCCTAACACCACACTTCAATACTTCCTTCTATCCTTCAATCAAAAATATTAAAGGCACGCTTGAAGATGATGGAAACCCTATTTCTTTAATGGATGCCACTATTTCAATTGAAGAGACCAATGATCAACTATTCCAAAATGCCCAAATAGTATATGGCGACAGAAAAGAATATCATTGGAGTATGGATATTGCCATAGGCTCAGGGATAAAAGGTCAATCATACCTAACACAGCAACCGGAAGGCTTGTTTCAACTACAGGGATCTTATTTTATTCCTACCAATTCATGGATTAACAGCCCAAACTATACCAAAAAATTAAACCCATTAAGGCCGGTCAATGACCAGTGTTTAAAATGTCATGTAACATTTGCTAAAAATTTAGGTCCGTCATCAACTTCCAATTCATACGATATAACAAAAATGGTTATGGGAATTGATTGTGAAAAATGTCATGGTCCCGGACAAAAACATGTTACGCATTATCGTAACAATCTAAATGGTATATTAGACACCACTTTAGTTAAGATTAATACCTTAACAAGGCAACAAAGACTGGATATATGTGCCACATGCCATTCCGGGCTTAGAAATAATCAAATTAAAAATCCATTTTTATTCCTTCCAGGAGACACGTTAGCTAAATTTTCAAAGAATTATAATTCCTTACGGCCTAGTGCTAATTTAGATGTCCATGGCAATCAATATGGTTTATTAACCAGTAGCGAATGCTTTAAGCAAACAAATGACATGGATTGTATTACCTGTCATAATCCACATAAAAATCAACGAGATAATCATTCCTACTTTAATTCTAAATGTATAACCTGTCATTCTGGTAATACAATGGAATGCAGCAATACCGATATAAATCATAATTCCAACAATTGTATTCAATGCCATATGCCGGTGATACCCTCCCAGAGCATGCAGGTTCAACTATCTAAAATCGACAATGCAGAACCCGTAGGCGTCCGTACACATTATATTGCTGTATATCCCAAAGAGCAGCAAAGAGAAGAAATGAAAGAATAGAGTCTCTTTATATATGAATAATCAAAACGAATAATTGAATCGTAAGGAAACTGTATAATATTTGACTAAATTTGTATAATCTTTAAAAGCAATAAAATGGCACTAGAAATAACAGATGCTACTTTTGACGAGGTAGTATTGAAAAGCGACAAACCAGTAGTAGTAGATTTTTGGGCAGCATGGTGCGGTCCTTGTAGAATGGTTGGTCCAATTATAGATGAAGTAAGTAATGAATACGAAGGTAAAGCAGTTGTTGGCAAAGTGGATGTAGATGCCAACCAAGAATTCGCAGCCAAATATGGTGTTCGCAACATACCTACGGTTTTGGTATTTAAAGATGGCGAAATTGCCAGTAGACAAGTTGGCGTTTCTCCAAAGAAAGTTTATACCGATGCTATAGACGCTCTGTTATAGTATTCTTAAAATATTTTAATTTAAAAAGGTCTGGCATTTGCCGGGCCTTTTTTGTTTTATCTTTATTCCTGTGAATTTACGAACAGAATTACATAACACAGCACTGTTTCAAAATCTTGAGCTATTGGCCAACCAAGTAGTGGAAGGTTTTATTAGTGGCATTCACAAAAGCCCTTTTCATGGCTTTTCTGCCGAATTTGCTGAACATAAGATTTATAACAAGGGTGAAAGCACCAAACATATAGATTGGAAACTGTTTGCAAAAACGGATAAATTATACACCAAACGATATGAGGAAGAGACCAACCTCCGTTGTCATATGATTTTGGACAATTCTGCCTCCATGTATTACCCAGAG
>CBFIGW010000183.1:0-5704 GCA_965662155.1 Maribacter sp.
GGATGCTACGTTAAATGCCGGTATAGATGCTGTGGAACATTTGTACTATATTATGAAAGGATGTTCCTCTCAAGAAGCAATAATCACAGAAAAGCTATTACAAAAGGAAATAGGCTTTTGGGATGCCATGCCCCTATTACAGAATAGCTACAATGAAACCGTGGCGCTCGAAACTTTTAAGAAACTAAAGCAAAAGAACGTATTCGTAGTACCCACGCTACATATTGGAAATACGCTAAGCTATATAGATGAAACCGATCATTCTAAGGATACGTATTTAAAATACATGTCGCCAAGTGTCATTCAAACCTATCAAGGCCGTATTAACCGAGCTATGGGTGCCTCTGAAAAGTCTCGTCAAGACCGAAAAAAATTAGATACTTTCTTTCAGGATTTGGCTGTTAATTTAAATAACAATGGTGTCTCCCTTTTGGCAGGATCAGATAGTGGAGCATTTAACAGTTTTACCTATCCCGGTATTTCGTTGCACCAGGAATTACAAGCGATGGTAGCATCTGGTATTTCCCCTCTAGACGCATTACGTACGTCTGCTTATAACGGAGCTAAATTCTTAAAAAAAGATAAGGATTATGGAACCATTTCCGAGGAAAAAATTGCAGATATTGTATTGTTGAACAGTAATCCTATAGCGGATATCAAAAAAACAGAGGACATCTTTATGGTCATTAAAAATGGAATCAAATATGACGCCATACAATTAGATTCACTCTTACAAACTGCCATTTATAAACCTTAATAAAATGAAAAATTGGATTCTTTCGTGCTTATTATGCTCTTCAAGCATCTTTTGTCAAACACTACTGCAACCGGATAGGGTATTTGACGGAACTGAAATACATGAAGATTGGGTGGTATTGGTAAAGGAAAACAAAATTCATTATGCCGGCCCGGTAACTACGATTCCTAAAATAAGAATCAACGAAGTACTGGAATTAAAGGGTGCTACCCTTATGCCTGGAATTATTGAGGGACATTCACATGTGTTGTTACACCCTTATAATGAAACGGAATGGAACGACCAGGTACTAAAGGAATCTCCCGTGGAAAGAGCCATTAGAGGCACAGTTCATGCTAAAAACTCGTTGATGGCAGGTATTACGACTATGCGTGATTTGGGTGCTGAAGGGGCAGGATATGCCGATGTATACTTAAAGAAAACGATAGAGGAGAATATTGTTATTGGCCCAAGACTATTGGTAGCGGGACCGGCAATAGTTGCTACTGGAGCTTATGGCCCAAAAGGATTTCATGATGGGGTGTCCGTACCTTTAGGAGCGGAACCTGTTAGTGGTAAAACTGAAGCTATTAGAACTGTGAGGCGACAAATGGGCAACGGAGCTGATTTTATTAAAATTTATGCCGATTATAGGTGGACGCCCGGAGCTGATTCCCAACCTACTTTTTTGCAGGAAGAAATTGACGCCATGGTGGCCACCGCCAAAAGTGCCGGAAAATATGTTGTTGCTCATGCGAGTACCCCAGAAGGTATGAAAAGAGCAATAGCTGGCGGCGTAGAAACCATAGAACATGGAGATGGTGGTACCTTGGAAATTTTTAAAATGATGAAAACTAAAGGTATTGGGTATTGCCCTACCCTTGCTGCAGGGGACGCTATTAGTCAATACCGTGGATGGGACAAAGCCAATGACCCCGACCCCAAACGGATTATCCAAAAGAAAGCTTCTTTTAAACTGGCTTTACAATCTGGTATTCCCATTGTTTTTGGAGGTGATGTCGGTGTTTTTACACATGGTAAAAACTATCTTGAAATGGAATTGATGGTAGCTTATGGGATGCAGCCTTTAGAGGTTTTAAAATCTGCAACCAGTGGTAATGCCAAAATATTTCACCTTAATCAATTAGGAAATCTAAAAGAGGGATACCTAGCAGATATTATAGCGGTTAAGGGAAACCCTTTAAAAGATATGGGTACAATGAAAAATGTAAGCTTTGTAATGAAAGATGGCAAGGTCTACAAAAGGTAGTCCTATTATTCTATCCATTATTTTCATTAGTTATCAATCGTAATAATTTTTCTATTATTTAGTATCCATAAAGTACATATATAGATTAAAACTATGGCAAAAGGTATAGCAATAAACCTATGCTCAGGAAAAACATACCATAGTCCTAATACCAATATGGTGCGTGTAACCGTATGAAAAATACCTACCCAATGGTTAACTATCCAAGAAAATGGTAACCACATGAGTCCCGTTAGAATACCAACCGTCATTGGCAACGAAATATAATCCAATAAAAAGAATGGTATAGCTATGGCATAGACCATAACCGCTTGCCCAACCGTAAAAAAGAAAAGGGCATCAAATTCATTTTTGGGTTTTGTCTTATCTAAAAAGTTTTCCCCAGTAAATTTTGAAAGCAACATCCCCAAATAAACAATACTACCCGTTCCTATGAATATTGACCAAACTGCAATGGTATCCGAAAAAAATATACCAGCAATTCCGATGAATGTCCAAACTATCATTCCGGATAATGGAGTTGCTAAAAATTTTCTGTTAGAAAAATCAATTCTTTGTTCTTCCAGTGTCCTTTTCATTAGTTTATTTAAAATTAAAATTTTCTAACCAATCGATACCTTCCCAAAACCAACGGTTTCCCTAAATAGTTGAGGTGCAATATCCGTATTCTTTTTAAAAAACCTACTAAAATAATATTCATCATCATACCCCAATCCATATGCTATCTCCTTTATGGTCTTGTTGGTCAAATATAACTCGCGCTTTGCCTCGATAATTATACGCTCAGATATAAGGTTTGTCAAAGTTTTGTTCAAATGGGATTTTGTAATCTTAGCCAATGCCTTTGGGGTAATGGCCAATAAATCTGCATAATCACTGGCGGTATGTTTTGTTTTATAATGTGTATCTATCGCATTCTTCAAATTTTGTAATATAAAGGGTTCTTCATCACCTTCAATAGTTTTTTGGGCTTCTGTATGTTGTGCTACTTTTAATCTTGAAGCCGTAATCAAAAAAACCTTTAAGTAAGAAATAAGCAATTCATATTGCGCTAAAGCCTGATGTTGCATTTCGGTTTTAATCTGCTCTATGAGCATTTCAAAACTTTTCTGGGCCATGTCATCAACCTGTACCAAAGGTGGGTCATAAATATTATTGAACAATACACCATCACATGCCACTTCCTTTTGATGTTTATGAATACAAAAGAAATCTGGGTGGAAATTGATTACCCATCCATCCAAATCATCTTTTGTATTTAACATAAAAGGTTGATATGGTTCAAAAGAAAAGAGGATATTCTCCTTAAATTCATATTCTGAGAAATCAGCCTTGACCCTACCCTCCCCTTTCGTAATCCAAATTAAGGAGTAATAATTCATCCGCTGTAAATGATCATAAGGATTTTCCTTTTCAATTTTTAAAAGTTTAAAAGCCAAATGACCTGTTTGCGGATTTATTAGGGTAAAACTATTTTTCTGAACCATCACTAAAATTATATTAACTTTCTATCACGTACATTAATTTTTATGTTGTTAATGCTTGCATATCGCTTTTGCATAAGGCCGTTTTCATTAAACTCCCAAAGTTCATTTCCGTACGCTCTATACCATTGGTCGTATTTATCTTGAAATTCATACTCAAATCTTACTGCCATACGATTTTCCCTAAATCCCCAAAGTTCCTTTTTTAACTTATAGTTATTTTCGTTTTTCCACTTTTCTGTCAAAAAATGTACAATTTCATCTCTGCCGTTAATAAACTGTGACCTGTTTCTCCATTCAGAATCAATAGTATAGGCCTTGGACACGCCAATTGGATCTTTACTATTCCAAGCGTCTTCTGCTTTTTGTACTTTTTGCTTAGCCGTCTCTAAAGTAAAAGGCGGAAGTGGATATTTTTTTTCCTCTTTTTGCATAATGTTTAGATTTGATAAAGGGAAAAGTCAATTGAGGATTTTCCCTTTCTAGTTATTTTTTAAAGTGTTGGCGCCAATGGGAAATCTACTGGCACTTTGGTAAGATTGTGTAAATAGTTCATTGCTGTTTTATCACTGATTTGTAAAATCAAATCCACCAAATTTTCCTTAGTATATCCTTGGTTAAAAAAATCTTCTACATTTTGATTGCTGGCAATGCCCTTATTTTTAGTTAGGTCCTCAGCCAATTTTACAAGAGCGTTCAATTTCTCATTATCACTTTTGCCCTTACGAATATCTAAAAGTTGTTGATCATTAAAACCGTTCATTTGTCCAAGAACGGTATGTGCACTTTGGCAATAGACACAACCATTTACTTGACTTACTATTAGGTTTACGGCCTCTTTTTCCTTATTGGTTAAAGATGTATTGGCATTTTGGAAATCTAAATATCGTTTTAAACCATTATCTGAGTAAGCAATGGTTGCGTAAAGATTAGGAACAAAACCGAGCGCTTTGTTCAAATTATCAAAAATTTCCTGATTTTGGGGTGCTACTTGTTCTCTATTAGGAACATTGAATTCTTTAGTGATTACATTTTCCATTTTAATTGTTTTTACATTGTTCGTCATTATTGACAATGCAAAGATGGTAAGTGAGCCAGCCACTTAAAATGGACAAAATTCGTTAGTGAATGGACAATTTTCTTTCAACTGAAATCGGTATGGTTCAATCAAGTTTTAGCAGTACATGATTTGCCTTATTAAAATCGACCTACAAATTATACTGCGCAAGAGCGAGACCGAAATTGGAAACCAAACAGTTCTTGAAAAATAATTAATTAGCCGTAATACCGTTCAAAACAATATTTTCGATGAAGTAAGATTTTATCAAGGTCGTAACTTCCAAACTTTATCTGAATAGGCCAAATATTTAGGAAGGGCCGCTGAACCATACCAATTAAAAATGTCATAATCCAACAACTTGTTTTTTATGGCAAGGTCGGTTTGTAACAATTCGTTTGCTTCTTCAATTGAATTAATATTATCCAAGATAAAGATACCCCTATACTCATTTTCATTCTTACCCAATGGTCCTGCAACAATTAATTTACCTTCTTCCACTAAACTGTTTATATTATTCATGTGTCCCTCAAAACTTTTACCAATTAATTCTTTATCATCAGTGGTATTGGTTCCAGTCTTCAGAATTACTAAAAAGTAAGCTTTCATTCCATAATCATCAGCTTCTAAACTTTCGGCCAATGTCTGGTCATAATTAGGATTTAAATTTATGGTATCCTTTTCTACCTTTTCAGTTTGACCAAATGCTAGACTGCATGTGAATATTGTTAATAGTATAAGATTATATTTCATAATATCTATGGTTTTGATTAGTCCAATTTATAAATCCCTTCGAAAAGAGTATTTGTTATCCTACCTTTATTATCCAAAATCAACCAAAGCTGAGTAACGGTACCATCTTGATTTTTTGACCACTTAATTTGGTTGTAAAAATTTCCCTTAGGACTTTGCACAAGCTCGCTGGTTAAAACCATAGCACCTTCTTCATCCAAGTTTCCCTTAAGTTTAAGAATATTCCCGGTATTACTTATCCAAATCTGATTCCATGCATTTTCATTAGCATGAAAAAAATTATAACTAGTACCATTACTGCCTGTGGCACCTTTCCAATTTTCCTGTAATACACAACCGTCTTGCATGCTAAGAACTTTGTTAGTGCCCAGTAGCTGTCCTTTCGTATCATATACTGTCCAATC
>CBFIGW010000184.1:0-5436 GCA_965662155.1 Maribacter sp.
CCAGCGAGGCAAACAATAAAATGATATAAACAGCGGAACAAAAAGGTCGAGAATTATAACGCCCGAGTATCGAATAAAGCAGTTGTTTTTTTATGCAAAACGATTTTCTTAAACACCAAGCACAGACAACTCCTCATCCTTTGGGGATGGAAATAGCCCATGCCAAAGGCAGTTATATCTATGACACTGAAGGAAACGCTCATTTGGATTTTGTAGCAGGTGTTTCTGCCTGTAGTTTAGGTCATTGCCATCCAAAAGTGGTATCGGCTATACAGGCACAAGTTGAAAAATATATGCATGTAATGGTTTACGGGGAATACTTACAGTCGCCTGCCGTGGCATATTCTAAACTATTAGCTGAAAGTCTCCCGGAGCCTCTTGAAACAACTTATTTGGTAAATTCTGGTACAGAAGGTATTGAGGGAGCACTAAAATTGGCACGTAGGTATACGGGAAGGTCAGAAATTATTGCCGGAAAAAACGCATATCACGGTAATACTATGGGAAGTTTAAGCCTTATGGGATTAGAGGAGCGTAAAGGTGCTTTTAGGCCGTTATTGCCAGATGTGTCATTTATTCAATTTAACGATGAAAAAGAATTAGACAGAATTACCGATAAAACAGCATGTGTAATTTTAGAAACCATACAAGGTGGCGCTGGTTTTATAGAACCAATTAATGGGTATCTAGAGAAAATCAGGAAACGCTGTACGGAAGTTGGTGCATTACTGGTATTGGATGAGATTCAGCCAGGTTTTGGGAGAACCGGAAAGTTATTTGCTTTTGAACATTACAACTGTATTCCAGATATATTGGTAGTTGGCAAGGGAATGGCTTCAGGGTTGCCCATTGGAGCGTTTACATCTAGTAAGGTAATTATGGATAGTCTCCAGGAAAAACCTAAATTAGGACATATAACAACGTTTGGTGGTAACCCAGTAATTGCAGCTGCTTGTTTGGCTACTTTGACCGAACTAAAGGAAAGCTGTTTAATTAATGATACCCTAGAAAAAGAGACGCTTTTCAGGAGTTTGTTGATCCATCCCAAAATTAAAGAAATCAGGGGAAAAGGGCTCATGCTTGCTTTAATAATGGAAACCGAAGAAATTGCCAGCCAGTTAATTTTGAAAGCCAAAGAAAACCACTTGATCCTTTTTTGGCTCTTATTTGAAAAAAAAGCGGTAAGAATTACACCACCGTTAACCATATCAGAAGAAGAAATTAGAATAGGGTCTGCACAGATTCTTAAATTATTGGACCAAATACTACAATAACCTGTTAACTAATTTGTTAATAATATAGATAATACCATTAGCTATTTAGACAGGCAAAAGCTTACTTTTATTTACGTAGTTTAACTAAAAAGTTTCTATGGCGTTAGAATCTAACGAAAGACCGAACCGGCCTATTACCAAGTTTGAATCCATGTTAAAGACTGACGATATCTACTTCTTTGATGCGGAAGATTTTGAAGATATTATTCATCATTATCTAAACAATGGGAAGATATCCTTAGCAAAAAAAGGAATTAAAATAGGGCTACAACAACACCCCGGTTCTATAGAATTAAAGTTGCTTCAGGTAGAGGTCATGGTTTTTGAAAATAATTTGACCACTGCCGAACAGTTGTTGGACGAACTACAGCTACTAGACGCCCAAAATGAGGAGATTTTAATACAGCGGGCAAATATTTACTCCAAGAAAGACAATCATGAAGCTGCCGTAGCCTTACTACAAAAAGCCTTAAATCTCACTTCCAATTCTTTTGATATCTATTCATTGTTGGGAATGGAATATCTATTTATGGATGATTTTAAATTGGCAAAGGAAAGTTTTATGAGATGTGTAGATTTTGACAATCAAGATTATTCTTCTTTGTACAATGTTATCTATTGTTTCGAGTTTTTAGAAGATTTTGATGGAGCCATTGTCTACCTTAATGAATACCTGGATAAAAATCCATATTGTGAAGTAGCTTGGCACCAACTAGGTAAGCAATACTACGAAAAATCGATGTTCACCGAAGCGTTGACATCCTTTGATTTTGCCATTATATCCGATGATTCGTTTATTGGTGCTTATTTTGAAAAAGGTAAGGTTTTAGAAAAATTAGGCAGATATAAAGATGCCATTGAAAACTACGAAACCACCATAAGTATTGAAGACCCAACATCCCACGCATTTCTCAGGATTGGCAAATGTTATGAAAAACTGGATAATAATGAGATGGCCAAATATTACTTTTACCAAACGGTTCATGAAGACCCATTATTGGATAAAGGATGGTTGGCAATCACCAATTTCTACCAACGGATAAAAAATTTCGACAAAGCTTTATACTACATCAACAAAGCTTTAAATATTGACAGTGAAAACCCATTATATTGGAAGAAATGTGCTAAAATAAATGTTGCCCTTGAAAATTATGACCAAGCAGATTTTGCTTTTAAACAGGCCGTTGATTTGGGAAATTATGAATTGGACACATGGTTATATTGGGCAAGTGTTGTCAAGACCAATGGAGATTTAGCTGGGGCTATTCAAATTTTAGAACAAGGCAAACAATTTTATCCGGAAAACATAGACCTTCTTTATAAAATTGCAGGTTATTTACTTCATATGGGCGATTTTATTAACGCCAGGATTGTACTTTTAGACGTACTAAAATTAGATACGGACCAAAAAGAATTAAAATTATTCAAAGCACAATTCCCAGAACACGCTAATTCCGAATGGGTTAAAACCTTTTTAAGCGAAACAAAAAAAGGGTAGCGGACTTTCTCAAAAAAAAATATGCAAGACAGAAAAAAGAAAGATTACATTATTGTAACGCTAAAAGGCATGGCCATGGGCATTGCCGAATTGGTTCCAGGCGTATCTGGCGGTACTATTGCCTTTGTAACCGGCATATATGAGGAATTCATCACATCAATAAACAATGTTAACCTAAATACTTTTAAAACTTTAAAAGATGAAGGTTTTAAAGCATTTTGGAATAAGCTTAACGGTAATTTTTTATTGGCACTATTTTTAGGGATGCTGATTAGTATTTTGTCATTGTCAAAGGCAATTTCCTGGTTATTGGACAACCACCCAATACCCATATGGTCATTCTTTTTTGGCTTAGTATTGGCCAGTGTAATATTTGTTGCAAAGGCCATAAAAAAATGGAACGCATTATCAGTAGTATTGTTTACAATAGGTACAGTGGTAGCGTTTTATATTACCACCCTACCCCCATCTTCAAATACAGATGGGCTACCATTTTTATTTTTTTCAGGAGCCCTAGCTATCTGCGCAATGGTTTTACCTGGAATATCCGGATCTTTTATACTCGTTCTTTTAGGTTCATATAAAACTATTTTAGACGCGGTAAACGACAAGGATTTTAAAATTGTAATTACCGTAGCGCTAGGTGCTATTTTTGGTATTCTAAGTTTTGCCAAAGTTTTAAAATGGATGTTTACTCATTATAAAGATGCGACTCTTGCCATACTTACCGGATTTATACTTGGCTCATTAAATAAAATATGGCCTTGGAAAAACATTTTAGAAGTTATTAAAGTTGGTAAAAAGGAAATTATAATCGACGAAAATATTTCTCCATTTGCATTTGAAGGGAACAATCAATTAACCTTTGCCATTATAGCCGCCATAATAGGTTTTTCCCTTATTTTTATACTGGAAAAAACAGCCTCAAAAAAGTAAGCAGCTTCCCAAAAATGCAAAATACCAGAACCTTAATGGATAAATTGTTCCTTGTAATCAAGGGATTGTGCATGGGTGCGGCTAATAAGGTTCCAGGAGTATCCGGTGGTATTGTGGCTTTTGTTGGTGGGTTTTATGAAGAGTTTATTTATTCGCTTCAAAAAATTAATGCAAAAGCCTTTAAATTAATTATCAGTGGCAGGTTTAAAAGTTTTTATCGATATGTAAACGGAACCTTTTTAAGCTTATTGATATTTGGAATGTTGGTGAGCTATTTTAGTATTTCTAAAGTTCTGGATTACTTTCTAGAACAAAAAGAACTATTTGTTTGGGCAGCATTTTTTGGAATGATTTTGGGCTCTATTTATTTTATCGCCAAAGATTTTGAACATTGGAACAAAAAAACAATTCCAGCGGCACTAATAGGACTAGTAATTGGTGTAGCCATTAGTTTTTTAAGTCCGGCGAAGGAAAATGACAATTTACTTTTTATCTTTTTTTGTGGTATTATTAGTGTTTCCGGGATGACTTTACCAGGATTATCCGGTTCTTTCATTCTAATATTATTAGGGAATTATGTATTACTATTGGTAGATTCTGTCAATGCTCTTTATGATACTTTTTCCGAAATTTTAAAAGGTGATTTTAGTTTTTTAGAAAACAATGAAAGACTAAAAACTCTAGAGATTCTAGCTATTTTCACAGCAGGGTCTGCCACAGGATTAGTAACACTTTCCCATATTTTAACCTTTGTGCTAAAACACTACAAACATATAACCACCGCTGTTATTTTAGGGTTCATCACCGGTTCATTGGGAGTAGTTTGGCCTTGGAAAAGAACTATTTTCAAAACAAATGATTCAGGAGAAATGCTGTTAGATTCTAACGGGAAAGAAATAATCGTGAATTATGAAAGATTTTTACCAAGTATACAAGATTCGGAAACTTGGTGGGCCTTATTCTTTGTTATTTTTGGTATTGGCATTTTACTATTTTTAGACTGGTATGGAAAGAACAGAAAAAAAACAATATAAATTTGGACTAATTGGAAGGAATATATCGTATTCCTTTTCTCGTGGTTATTTTACTCAAAAATTTAAAGAATTAGGTTTGGTGGGCCATAGCTATGAAAATTTTGATTTGTCCAAAATTGATGAAATTGATGATGTCCTCAAATCCGTAAAAAATTTAAAGGGACTTAACGTAACCATTCCTTACAAAGAAGAAATTATACCCTATTTGACTGAATTAACAGATTCTGCAAAAAAAATAGGTGCTGTGAATACCATAAAATTCAAGAAAAATAAATTAATAGGTCATAATACAGATGCATATGGGTTTCAAAAATCTATAGAGTCACATATTCAACCAAAACATAAAAAAGCACTGATACTTGGTACTGGGGGTGCTTCCAAGGCAATAGCTTACGTTCTAAATAATTTGAACATTACGTATACCTTTGTTTCCAGGACCGGCAAAAATAATGGCTTTACCTACGAAGAACTTTCAGAAGAAATAATGAAAGACCATTTGGTAATTATAAATTGCTCGCCCTTGGGAACGTTTCCAGATATTGAGGCTAAACCAAAAATGCCATATCAATATTTAGGCAAAGACCACCTACTTTTCGATTTAATATACAATCCAGAGAAAACAGCGTTTCTTAAGGAAGGTGAAGTTAAAGGGGCAACCATATTAAATGGTTCCAAAATGTTAGAGTTACAAGCA
>CBFIGW010000185.1:0-5398 GCA_965662155.1 Maribacter sp.
GTAGCTTGACCTACACCACCAAAACCATGTCTTTTTACAACACCTTGGAAACCTTTACCTTTAGATGTACCTATTACATCTACAAATTCACCTTCCACAAATACATCAACACCAACGGTGTCACCTAATTTAAACTCACCTTCAAATCCTTGGAATTCAACGACTTTTTTCTTGGGAGAAGCACCTGCTTTTTTAAAATGGCCTAATTCAGCCTTATTAGCACGTTTTTCTGCCTTGTCATCGAAACCAAGTTGAAGGGCACTATACCCGTCAACCTCTTCGGTTCTGACTTGGGTAACAACACATGGGCCAGCTTCTATAACAGTACAAGGAATATTTTTCCCGTTCTCGTCAAAAATACTGGTCATGCCTATTTTCTTTCCAATTAACCCAGACATACTTATTTATTTAATTATTAAATTACTTACAAAAAAATAGGGTCAAAAATAATTCAACCCTGAACTTATTTTTTTCCGTTTTTCCCTCGCACGCAGCTCAGGACATGTTAACCATCCTTATATAGGAAGGTTTAATACTTATACCTTAATCTCTACTTCTACTCCACTTGGCAACTCTAATTTCATTAGAGCATCAATAGTCTTAGAAGAAGAACTGTAAATATCTAAAAGTCTTTTATAAGAGCTTAATTGAAATTGCTCCCTGGACTTCTTGTTTACGTGTGGAGAACGTAAAACCGTAAATATCTTCTTATGTGTTGGTAAAGGAATTGGCCCTGTTACAACAGCACCGGTAGTCTTTACCGTTTTTACGATTTTCTCAGCAGACTTATCTACCAAATTATGATCGTAAGACTTTAGTTTTATTCTAATTTTCTGACTCATTTCCTTAAATTATGCTGTTATTCCTTTTGCTGCCTTAATTACCTCTTCTGAAATATTAGAAGGTGTTTCGGCATAATGTGAAAATTCCATTGTAGATGTTGCTCTACCCGAAGACAAAGTTCTTAATGAAGTAACATAACCAAACATTTCAGATAAAGGAACAGTACCTTTAACTACTTTGGCTCCAGCTCTATCACTCATATCGCTAATAGTGCCTCTTCGTCGGTTTAAATCCCCAACAATATCACCCATGTTCTCTTCTGGAGTAATTACCTCCAATTTCATAATAGGCTCCATTATTACAGCACCAGCAGCTTTACCAGCAGCCTTATAACCCATTTTAGCAGCCAATTCAAAAGACAATGCATCAGAATCCACTGGGTGGAAAGATCCATCTTTCAATACTACTTTCATAGTATCCATTTCAAAACCCGCCAAAGGTCCATTTAACATTGCCGCCTTAAATCCTTTTTCAACTGAAGGAATAAATTCTTTTGGTATACGACCTCCTTTTATCTCATCAACAAATTGAAGTCCATCACCTTCAAAATCATCATCCGCTGGACTCATTTCAAAGACAATATCACCAAATTTACCACGACCACCAGATTGCTTTTTATAAGTTTCTCTGTGTGAAGCTGATTTAGTCAATGCTTCTTTATATTCAACTTGAGGTTCACCTTGATTTACCTCAACTTTAAATTCACGTCTTAATCGATCAACAATAATATCCAGGTGAAGCTCACCCATACCGGATATAATTGTTTGACCAGATGCTTCATCAGTCTTTACTTGAAATGTTGGATCCTCTTCAGCCAATTTAGCCAAAGCCATACCCAGTTTATCTACGTCCGCCTTAGTTTTAGGCTCCACCGCGATACCAATAACAGGATCCGGGAAGTCCATACTTTCCAAAATAATAGGATGCTTTTCGGACGACATAGTATCACCGGTCTTAATATCCTTAAAACCAACAGCAGCACCTATATCTCCAGCCTCAATAAAATCAATAGCATTTTGCTTGTTGGAATGCATTTGATAAATACGTGAAATACGTTCTTTTTTACCTGAACGGTTATTCAATATATATGAACCTGCATCTAACCTACCCGAATAGGTTCTAAAGAATGCTAAACGACCAACAAAAGGATCTGTTGCTATCTTAAATGCCAATGCAGCAAAAGGCTCCTTAACATCTGGCTTTCTACTAATAGAATTACCAGTTTCAGGATCCGTACCAACAATTGCGTCTTTATCTATAGGTGAAGGCAAGTATCTACAAACAGCGTCCAATAAAAACTGTACACCTTTGTTCTTAAAAGAAGAACCACATATCATTGGAATGATAGCGCGATCCATAACAGCAGCTCTTAACGCAGCATGCACTTCTTCCTCTGTGATGGAATCCTCATCCTCAAAGAACTTCTCCATCAAATTTTCATCATACTCGGCAACAGCCTCAATTAAAGCAGCTCTATACTCCTTAACTTCAGCTTTCATTTCCTCAGGAATATCAATAACATCAAAGGTAGAACCGAAGTTGTCATCATGCCATACAATTGCCCTGTTCTTTGCCAAATCAACGATACCTTTAAAATCAGCTTCCTCGCCTATAGGCAAAACAATAGGAACAGCATTGGAACCTAACATTTCTTTAACCTGCTTACAGACCATTAAAAAGTTAGACCCTTGACGATCCATCTTGTTAACAAAACCGATTCTTGGTACTTTATAGTTATCAGCTAATCTCCAGTTAGTTTCAGATTGTGGCTCAACACCATCAACTGCACTGAACAAGAAGACCAAACCATCCAATACACGCAATGAACGGTTTACCTCAACGGTAAAATCAACGTGTCCCGGGGTATCTATAATATTAAAGTGGTATGGCTTTGTCTCATCGGTTACTTGACCATTCTTCATTGGGAATTGCCATTCACATGTAGTAGCAGCAGACGTAATGGTAATACCACGCTCTTGCTCCTGCTCCATCCAGTCCATAGTGGCAGCACCATCATGAACCTCACCAATTTTATGACTTACACCAGTATAAAAAAGTATACGCTCAGTAGTTGTAGTTTTACCCGCATCAATATGAGCCGCAATACCTATATTTCTTGTATATTTTAAATCTCTTGCCATTTCTGATTAAAATCTAAAGTGGGAAAATGCTTTATTTGCTTCGGCCATTTTATGGGTATCCACCCTCTTTTTAACAGCAGCACCTTCTTCCTTGGAAGCGGCTAATATCTCTGCAGCCAATTTTTGGGACATCCCTTTTTCATTACGCTTTCTAGCATAACTAATCAACCATTTCATGGCTGTAGAAATTTTTCTGTCCGGCCTAATCTGCATTGGAATCTGAAAAGTGGCTCCACCAACTCTTCTACTTCTTACCTCTACATGCGGCATAACATTACTTAATGCATCTTTCCACAATTCCAAAGCTGTTTTCTCTTCGTCTGTTTTTTTGGCTTCCACAATATCAATCGCATCATAGAACACACTAAATGCAACTGACTTTTTACCATCCCACATCATCATATTAACAAACCTAGTCACTAACTGGTCGTTAAATCTTGGATCTGGTAAAAGAGGTCTTTTTTTCGCCTGTCTTTTTCTCATTACTTCTTTTTAAAAAGTGTTATTACTTCTTAGGTCTTTTTGCTCCGTATTTAGATCTACGTTGTGTTCTTCCTGCAACACCAGCGGTGTCCAATGCTCCACGAACGATATGATATCTAACTCCTGGCAAATCCTTAACTCTTCCGCCTCTAACTAATACTATCGAGTGCTCTTGTAAATTGTGACCTTCTCCAGGGATGTAAGCATTCACTTCCTTACCATTGGTAAGTCTTACCCTAGCCACCTTCCTCATTGCTGAGTTTGGCTTCTTAGGAGTTGTAGTGTAAACACGAGTACATACACCTCTTCTTTGAGGACACGAATCCAAAGCAGCCGATTTACTCTTCTTAGTAATTGTGGCTCTTCCTGTTCGTACTAATTGTGAAATTGTTGGCATACTATATAAATATGTATAAAATTACCCTTTGTTTAAGGGTCGGCAAATGTAGTGATATTTCACAATAATTCAAATCTAACATGAATTATTTTTAAAGTTTTTTCAAAAGAGCTGTTTTCATCTTTTTTCTGAAGTAAATTTTTAAAATTTTAATTCCCGATTTATACCTTATATATTGTCAAAAGTTCTTAAAATTTTAATTCACCTTTAAATCCAACAAGTCCCTGAATTATCATATTCACAAAAAAACTATTGTTAAATTATTCATGTTAAAATACAAGTACTGTTTAATCTATAACTTCCAATTTACTGTCAATTCCTTAAAGTTTTATTAAAATTAGTTTGGATTATTAACACCTTTTTGTGATTTTTGCGATTAGCTAATTCAAATAATTAAAAAATGAGAACAAAACGAAATGGATTGTTAGCGCTTTTAATGGCGCTAATTGTGCATCTTTCTTTCGCACAAGAAAAAACAGTTTCCGGTACGGTAACTGACCAGGACGGGTTGCCACTACCCGGGGTTAACATAGTTGTTGAAGGAACAACTACTGGTACCCAAACTGACTTTGATGGTAATTACTCCATTACAGCTTCAGAAGGTCAAGTACTGCTTTTTACCTATATAGGTCAAAAGGCTCAAAGGCAAACTGTTGGAGCAAGCAACACTCTTAATGTCCAGATGTCGGAAGATGCCCAGGCACTAGAGGAAGTGGTTGTAACTGCCCAAGGTATTAAAAAGGAGAAGCAAGCCTTAGGTTATGCTGTTGCCGAGGTTAACAACGAGCAACTAGAGCAAAGAGCAGAAGGTGATGTCGGTAGAATTCTTACCGGTAAAGCTTCTGGTGTTAACATTACCGCTCAAAGTGGTCTATCTGGTTCGGGTACAAGTATTGTTATCCGTGGTCTTAGTAGCTTTAGTGGTAGTAACCAGCCTTTATTTATTGTAGATGGCGTTCCTTTTGATAGTGGAACAAATGGCCAAACCCAAGGTAATGACAGTGGAAGGAACAATTTCATTGACGGAAATAACGGTTCCAGTAGGTTCTTGGACCTTGATCCAAACAACATCGAAAGCGTAAACGTTTTAAAAGGTTTGGCAGCTGCCACACTATATGGTACTGCAGGACGTAATGGGGTTATCTTGATAACTACCAAAAATGGCGCACCAGGTGCTGGTGGAGTTAAGAAAAATGAAATTACAGTTAGTAGTTCCATGTTCTTTAATGAAATTGCCTCACTTCCTGACTATCAGGATCAATATGGTAACGGATTTGACCAAGCTTTTGGATGGTTCTTTAGTAACTGGGGACCAAGCTTCGACAAAGAGGGAATCTCTGGTTGGGGAAATCAATCCGCTATCGATGATAACGGAACATTGGCACACCCATATTCAACTTCAACATCAGCTATTCAAGCAGCTTTCCCTGAATTTCAAGGCGCTCGCTACGATTGGAGACCTTATGATAGTGTAAAGAACTTCTTTAGAACTGGTGTTGTAAAAAGTAATTCAGTAAACTTCAATGGTAGTTCT
>CBFIGW010000186.1:0-5388 GCA_965662155.1 Maribacter sp.
TTAACTTTAAATAAATTTTCTTTAAAAACATTTAGATGCACTCCTGACTCTATTAAATGTGGATAATTTAATGAGGTAAATGCCTGGAAATTTTCTGCATTTATCTTGGTTGTCCTGTTACCACGATACAATTTATACTCAAAATAAAGGCCAACTTCTTTTATGATAGCCTCTCCATTATGATGTAATGCCGCTATTTGTATAGAGGTGATTAAATTTTCTTTGGCATCTGTCCTTAAATCTCCTATAGGCAATTGAGAACCCGTTAAAATAACAGGTTTATTAAGGTTTTCTAACAAAAAACTTAATCCAGACGCGGTATAGCTCATAGTATCACTTCCGTGCAATACCACAAAACCATCATGAGTGTCATAATGCCTCTCTATTATATCTACTATATCTATCCAATGTTTGGGACTCATGTTGGATGAATCTATCGGCTCTTCAAAAGAAATAGTATCTACCGAACAATCCAATTGTTTAAGCTCTGGGATATTCTTCAACAATTCATTAAAATCAAAAGCCTTCAATACATCGGCATCATAATCTTTCACCATACCAATGGTTCCGCCAGTATACACCAACAATATTTTTCTGCTTTTTGAATCCATAATTATCAATCACTTTTTAACGACCAAACACATCTTTAGAATTTGCTGTTGTAATTTTAGCAACCTCTTTTACATCCATATTATATATTTCTGCTACTTTTTCCAACACATTAATTACAAAAGCACTTTCGTTTCTTTTTCCACGATAGGGTGTTGGAGCCAAATAGGGTGCATCTGTCTCTAAAACAATATGCTCCAATCCAATTTCAGATAAAAATTTATCTATTTTACCATTTTTAAAGGTGACCACACCTCCAATTCCCAACTTCATATTATAAGACAAGGCCTTTTCGGCTTGTGCCAAATCACCTGTAAAACAATGAAAAATTCCTCTTAACCCCTCTCCTTTTTCACTTTCCAAAACTTCAAAAACTTCATTAAATGCATCCCTACAATGAATTACAATAGGAAGACTATATTGCTTGGCCAATTGTATTTGAGACAAAAATGCTTTCTGCTGTTCTCTTAGATACTTTTTTTCCCAATATAAATCTATGCCTATTTCACCGATAGCATAAAAATTTCTTTGCTTTAAAAGGTCAGAAACATGCTCCAATTCTGTAGCAAAATCTTCATTAACATGCGTTGGGTGAAGGCCTGTCATTAAAAATACATTCTCTGGATAAGCAGCTTCCAAATTCAACATTCTTTGGGTATATGTAGAATCTATTGCAGGTATAAAAAACCGGTTTACACCCTTAGCAAGTGCCCGTTGCATTACCTCATCCCTGTCTTCATCGAAGGTTTCACTATATAAATGCGTATGTGTATCTGTAATTATCATGGGACAAAAATAGACTTATCTTTGGACTGAAACCAAATACTATTTCATTCCACTATTATTTAAGACATTATTCACGTGTACAATTAAATTTAAACTTAAAAATGTCCTCACTTCATAAAACCCTTAAGAAGAAAAAATATATCAGGATTCCTTTTGCCACAACAGCGACTAATCACCTAGAAATAAAAGCAAAAATAAATGGTGTAAAAGGTCACTTTATTCTTGACACTGGAGCATCCAACACATGCATTGGTATTGACAAGATCGACCTTTTTAAACTAACCTCTAAAGAATCTGACATCAAGGCAGCGGGAGCCGGAGCCACTAATATGGAGACCTTGACCTCTAACATAAACCACATTAAAATAGGGAAATGGAAGCATAAGAAATTAAATATAGTTCTATTTGACCTAAGTCATGTTAACGAAGCTTTGACAACGCATGATGCACGTTGCGTAGATGGGATTATTGGCGCCGATATTTTAATTAAGGGCAAGGCCATAATTGATTATGACCAAAAGCATCTTTATCTAAAAACAAAAAAATAACGAATAAAAAAAGCACGGGGTTAACCGTGCTTTTTTATATTTAAAACTAAATAAAACCTACATTTCCAAAGCCTTCTTCACATCACCGTCCATTAACAATTCTTCTGGGTTTTCCAATGCTTCTTTAACAGCAACTAAAAATCCTACCGACTCCTTACCATCAATAATTCTATGGTCGTAAGATAAAGCCACATACATTATTGGTGCTATGGCAATGGCACCATCTCTTGCTATTGGTCTTTCTACAATATTATGCATTCCAAGTATAGCACTTTGTGGTGGGTTAATTATAGGTGTTGAAAGCATAGACCCAAAAACACCACCATTTGTTATAGTAAATGTTCCACCGGTCATTTCGTCAACAGTTATTTCACCTTCCCTAGCTCTAATTGCCAATCTTTTAACTTCAGCCTCAACCCCTCTAAAAGTGAGGTTCTCTGCATTTCTAATTACAGGAACCATTAGTCCTTTGGGTCCGGATACGGCAATACTAATGTCACAAAAATCATAGGAAATCATTTCCTTACCATCTATCATTGAATTAACCGAGGGGTACAATTCCAGTGCACGAACAACTGCTTTTGTAAAGAATGACATAAAACCTAGACCTACACCATGCTTGCTCTTAAAGTCCTCTTTATATTGTTTTCTTAATTCGAAAATAGGACTCATGTCCACTTCGTTAAAAGTGGTCAACATTGCAGTTTCATTTTTTGCGGACACCAAACGCTCAGCTACTTTTCTTCGCAACATGGATAGCTTAGAACGGCTCTCACCCCTATTACCACCTGTTACCGGAGAACCTAAAGAAGGCTTGGCTTTTACAGCGTCATCCTTAGTTATACGGCCATCCTTACCAGTTCCTTTAACACCTGCAGCGTCAATTCCTTTTTCGCTTAAAATTTTCTTAGCTGCTGGCGAAGCCACTCCCGATGCATAAGTTTCCTTAGCTTGAGCTGGCTGTGGTGCTTTTTCACTATCCGCTTTCTTAGAAGTCTTATCTTTTTGCGCGTCCAAATCTTTCTCAGCATTGCTGGAAGAGCCTTCGTCCCCACCAGTAGCACTACTTGCTGCTGCACTTGCACCATCTGGCTTTTCAGCACTGGTATCAATCAAACAAACAACTGCTCCTACCTCAACCGCATCACCAACTTCAGCTTTTAATGTAATAATACCGCTTTCTTCAGCAGGCAGCTCTAAAGTTGCCTTATCCGAATCAACTTCAGCTATAGCTTGGTCCTTCTCAACATAATCACCATCTTCCACCAACCATTCTGCAATTTCTACTTCTGTAATGGACTCCCCAGGAGAGGGAACTTTCATTTCTAGAATCATTCTTTCTATAATTTGATATATTATTTTTTAACTTTTGGTCTTGTCATATTATCCTTGGTCTTATCAAAGACAAAATCTATCACTTGCTGATGTCTCGCCTTAGATCTAACAGCACTACCTGCAGCCGGTGCCGCATAAAATCTTCTTGAAGCTACCCTGAATTTTTGAGCTTCGCTAAAATGCATCATCATGTGACTCCACGCACCCATATTTCTGGGCTCTTCCTGTGCCCAAACAATATCATCCGCATTTTTATATTTAGCAATAATATCCTTCATCTTCTCTTCTGGCAACGGGAACAATTGCTCTACTCGTACCAAAGCAACATCTTCACGGTTCAGTTCTTCCTTCACCGATAAAAGATCATAGTAAAACTTACCTGTACAGAACACTAAACTTTTCACCTTTTTTACATCGGCAGATGAATCATCTAACACTTCTTGAAAAGCACCATCGGTCAGATCACTTACCGTCGACACCGCTTTTGGGTGCCTTAATAAACTCTTAGGTGTAAATATGATCAATGGTTTTCTAAAATTCGCTTTCATCTGACGGCGAAGAATATGAAACATTTGTGCCGGGGTAGTGACATCTGCAATGTACATATTATCTCTTGCACAAAGTTGTAGATAGCGTTCCATTCTAGCGGATGAGTGCTCCGCCCCTTGGCCTTCATAACCATGTGGCAACAACATTACCAACCCGTTTTGCAGCTTCCATTTGTCTTCAGCAGCTGAAATATATTGGTCTATCATAATTTGGGCCCCATTACTGAAATCCCCAAACTGCGCTTCCCAGATAGTCAATGTATTGGGACTTGCCATGGCATAGCCATAATCAAACCCTACAACGCCATACTCGGATAGCAAAGAATTATATATTTGAAATTTACCTTGGTCTTCTGAAAGGTGATTTAACAAAAGTACTTCTTCTTCGCTTTCCTCTACCTTCATAACAGCATGTCTGTGGGAGAAAGTACCTCTTTCTACATCTTGACCAGACATCCTAACACCATAACCTTCCTCTAGCAAAGCACCATAGGCCAGTAATTCTCCCATGGCCCAATCCAATGTATCCGTTTCAAAATACATTTTTTTACGGTCACGAATAAGTTTCTCTACTTTACGTAAAAACTTTTTCCCTTCTGGCAATTCGGTAATAACTTTTGCAATAGCAGTGAGTTTATCCTCATTATAGGTAGTATCAACGGCATCCATCATTTCCCATTCCCGAACATTAATGAACCCTTTCCATTCATCAGCCATAAAAGGAGTAATCTCGGTCTTATCTTCTTTTCTAGAATCTTCTAATTTGACCTCTAAGGAATCCTTGTATTGTTTTTCAAGTTCCGCAACATAATCGCCACCAATAATCCCTTCCTTTATCAACCTTTCCGCGTAGATATCCCTTGGGTTTTTATGTTTTGCAATCGCCTTGTATAATTTAGGTTGGGTAAATCTAGGCTCATCACCTTCATTATGCCCATATTTTCTATATCCCAAGAGATCTATGAAAACATCCCTTGAAAATTTCATACGATATTCCAGTGCGAACAATGAAGCATGCACAACCGCCTCCACATCATCTGCATTTACGTGTAATACCGGACTAAGTGTAACCTTACCCACATCAGTACAATAGGTAGATGATCTAGCGTCTAGATAATTAGTAGTAAAACCAATTTGATTGTTCACTACAATATGAATGGTTCCTCCAGTTTTATAACCATCAAGACTTGCCATTTGGACAACTTCATACACTAAGCCTTGACCAGCTATGGCCGCATCTCCGTGCACCACAATAGGTAGTACTTTAGAGAAATCATCTTGATAATGCGCGTCTTGCTTGGCTCTTGCAATACCCTCCACAACCGCTCCTACGGTCTCTAGGTGAGAAGGATTTGGCGCAATGTTCATTTTTATCTTGTTACCATTGTCCGACATCCTGTCAGATGTCCAACCTAAATGGTATTTTACATCCCCATCAAATATTTCCTGCTCATAATCCTTACCATCAAACTCACTAAAAATATCCTTGGCTGATTTTCCAAAAATATTGGTAAGCACATTCAACCTTCCTCTATGGGCCATACCCATAACAAATTGCTTCA
>CBFIGW010000187.1:0-5388 GCA_965662155.1 Maribacter sp.
CCTACAAACAGGAATTCGACAACCCCAACTCTTTGAACAGCTCATTGGTGCACACCACATACATTGATAGTTCTAACCAATTATGGGTCGGCACAGAAGTAGGTATAAATGTCTACCAAGACGAACTCGATAACTTTAAACAGGTTACTTTTTACAAAGGAGAAATGCCGATTACTACAGTGGTGGTAAAAACCATTATTGAAATTGCGGATGATAAACTGTTAGTAGGTTCCATAGCCAATGGGCTATTTGAAGTGGATGTAAAGACTTTAAAAGGAAATCCGGTACCGATAGGTAATGATGTTGCCATGCCAATAATGATGAATTGTATGATCCGTTATGGCTCGGATAAAATTATTATCGGCTCCAATAAAGGTATTTTTGAATATGACAGTGGCCAGGTAAAGAAAATAGAGTTTAAAGAAGACGTTCTTAATGCCAATGTAGACCATAGTATTAACGTAGAATCATTGTTAATAGATGACGACGGCTCACTTTGGATGGGTACTCATTCGAAAGGATTGATGAAATTAGCAAAAACCTCTACTAATCCTTATCTGATGGATGTCTTTGATATTACCAACGAACGTATATTAACAATGGTTCAAGCACCTGATGGCAATATACTTTGTGGAACTGAAAACGACGGTCTATTTGTAGTATCAAAAGAAGGTGAACTGGTCAAAAACTATAGATATGATAAATTTGATCTGAACAGTATAAAATCAAATTCGGTTTGGTCACTCTTTGTAGATCGGCAAGAACGAATCTGGATCGGATATTACAACAAGGGTGTTGGGGTTTACGATAAATACTATGATAAATTCAAAGACATACAAAGCCTCCCGAATGTCCAAAACTCATTACAATCGTCATCCGTAACAGGAATAATCAAGGATACAAAAAACAGGCTTTGGATTGGTATGGACGGAGGTGGCATTGATGTTTATGATTTGACTACTAAAAATATTGTACACTTATTAGAACCCAAAAACAGCATTGCTGATGGTTTAGATGCGGACGATGTACAAACCCTCTTTTTGGACAGCCATGACAACTTATGGGTAGGTACGTGGAATTCAGGCATCTTCTATTTACCAAAAAATAAAAAGGTTTTTCAACATTTTCATATGGAGAACACCAATGGTGGTCTAAAATCAAACCGGGTCATGAGTTTTTCTGAAGATGCTACCGGGAAAATTTGGATTGGCACATTTTCCAACGGGCTTCATTTTTACGACTATAAAGAACGCTCATTTGGTTTTGTAGACGACAATTTGTTTACCGATCTGAAAACCAACCGGGCGGAAATAAGAAAAGTACTTGTGGATCACCAAAACGTGATTTGGGTCGCCACCACCAGTGGGCTTTTCAAAAGACCAGCAAATTCCAGCTCCATTTTTAGCAAGGTAGCACTAACCCCACCTTCGGAGAAGCAAAATTCCGTAATGGCCAACATTGATGTCATTGTTTCTCTTTACGAGGACAAAGACCAAAATGTATGGATCGGTACCGATGGCGCCGGTATTTGGAGGTATGCCATAAATGACAATTCCATTAAATGGTTCAACAAAGACCAAGGTCTTGAACAGGAGACCATCGCAACCATAATAGAATCAGACGATGGTAAACTATGGATGGCCGGGAACAAAGGACTGTCATCTTTTGACAAAGAAAGAAACCGTATTACGAACTATGACAACTATGACGGTCTACTTACCAATGATTTCAATTTTAATGCAGCCTATAAGGATAGCGACGACACCTTGTTTTTTGGAAATTACAAGGGTATAAATATTGTTGAATCGACCGCCATTCCGATAAATAAAAACAAACCGGAAGTTTATTTTACCGATTTTAAGGTTTACAATAAATCCGTCGATATTCATAAGAAGGATGCGCCACTTCAAAAAGTAATATCTGAAACGGATCATGTTACCTTAAATCATCTACAAGATGTTTTTACCATTGAATTTATGGGCATAAACTTCACTAGGCCTGAAAAAAACCAATATGCCTATTATTTAGAAGGCATGGAGGAGACATGGAATTACGTAGGCAATACCAGAAGCGCCACCTATACTAATCTTTCACCGGGAGATTATGTTTTCAAGGTGAAAGCTGCCAATAATGATGGTATCTGGAATAATAATATAAAGTCCTTAAAACTAAGTATTTTGGCTCCTTGGTGGAAAACCAATTTGGCCTTTGCCTGTTATTTGATTGCGCTAATTGTTTTTTCATCTTGGTTGTATCGCCTACTTCGGGACCGTATTAGAGAGAAGCGTCTTGTACAACTTGAACGTGCCAAACGTATTCAAGAAGAGGAACTAAATGACAGAAAAATACAGTTCTTCACAAACATTTCCCATGAGTTCCGTACTCCATTAACGCTTATATTGAATCCATTGAACGATATTATGACGAATTCATCTTATGAACTTCCTAAAGCTGTTTATGAGAAACATAATATTGTCTACAAAAATGCCACACGGTTAAAAAGGCTTATTGATGAGTTGATGGATTTCAGGAAACTTCAATTGAATAAATTTTCCATAAAAGTATCTGAAATTGATGCACATTCATTTGTAAAAGAAATCTCAAATCATTTTAAAGAAGAGGCTACACTAAAGAATATTGCTTTATTAGTAGAGTGCGACAAAATTCCTATAAGTATTTGGAGTGACCCAGAATTGTTGGAAAAAGTGATTTTCAATGTACTATCAAATGCCTTTAAGGTGACACCGGAAAATGGCGCTATTACAATAGGCGTGTTTCAAGGCAGCAATGACGTTGTTTTTCCTTTGATCGATGAGAAAAATCTTTTGCCTGCAGTTGAAATTTATATTGAGGATACCGGCAGCGGAATTAACCAAGAAGAGGTGAAAAAAATATTTGAACGGTTTTATCAAGTAAAGGACATGAACAGCCAGTATTATGGCGGTACGGGCATTGGACTTGAAGTGGTAAAGAATTTTGTTGATTTGTTGAAAGGTGAAATAATAGTGGAGAGCGAAAAAACAGTTGGCACTAAATTTAGGATTTTTCTTCCCTTGGGCAACGACCACTTCAATGCGGATGAAATGTTTCTGAAACCAACAAATGAAAGCTTTTTACCGGATTCAGGCTCCACAAAGACCTTGGTACCACAAGAATCTGGGAATAATTTAAAAAAGACCTTGCTCATAGTTGAGGACAATACCGAATTACGCACTTACCTAAAACACGAACTGTCCCTGGAATATATTATTTTAGAAGCTACTGATGGTCAGCAAGGATTGGAAATAGCTACTAACAAATCTCCAGATCTGATTATTACCGATGTGGTCATGCCCGAAATCGACGGTTTTGAGTTTAGCAGAGCTCTAAAAAGCAATCTAGGCACTAGCCACATTCCTATTATTATACTTACCGCCAAAACTATGGGGGATGATAAGATAACAGGGGTTAACGCCGGTGCCGACGTTTATATGACCAAACCCTTTGATATGGGGCTTTTAAACTCTTACTTGAAAAGGTTGATTGAAAATCGCCAGATTTATATTAATAAAAATTTGAACGATCCAAAAAAGTTGAGTCTGTTGGAAAAAACAACGGATATGGACAAATCTTTTATGCAGAAAGTATTGGACCACCTAAACAAGAATATTGAAAAAAGTGACTTGAACGTAGAGTACTTGGCAGAAGACATGCACCTAAGTCGAAGTCAATTGTATAGAAAAATAAAGGCAATGACCGGGTTGTCTCCAAATGAATTAATCCGAAAAATAAGACTGGAAAAAGCCAAAAGCATGATTGAAAATGGCTGTGAATCAATTGCCGAGGTTGGCTTCAAAGTTGGTTTTTCATCGCCTTCCTATTTTAGTCGTTGTTTTAAATCTGAATTTGGTGTTTTGCCAACAGTATTGAAAACAAAATAATAATTCAGATTTATGTAATTATTTATTACATCGTAACCCAATGCTACTTTAGCTGCAATTAAAATGTTCAAAACCTTAAGTACCCTTATATTTCTATTTATTCTGTTCAATGGCCAAGGTCAAAACGAACTCAACTATCCAAATGTTAGCTATGGTATAAAATCCATCACTGCCAATTGGGTCACGCATCCTGATATCGCAGGAAGTGAAGATGCGGTCATCCTCTTTAGAAATGTTTTTGATGTTGATAATCCTACGGAAGATTTTATCATCAACATTTCGGCCGATAACCATTACTTTCTATATGTGAACAATAAACTGGTAACACATGGTCCCCAATTAGGGGATATTAAACACTGGAAGTATGAAACCCTGAATCTCAAAAATTATTTGGTAAAGGGTAAGAATAGTGTAGCGGTAAAGGTTATTAATTTTGGTAAAAGAAGATTTTTGGGCATGCAATCCATTTTTACGACGCTAATGGTAAACGGCTGCACAGAAAACACCAAAATACTATCAACAACAGGCAAAGGGGATTTCTGGAAATGTTACATTGACCCATCCTATAAAGCTATTGAGGTTAACTGGCGTGGTGAAGGAAAGAAATCCATCATTGGAGGTTTTTATGCCAATAACCCTACCGATTTTGTAGATATGAACTTGTATCCTACTGGTTGGAAGAATGTAGACTATAACGATAGTGATTGGATAAAGCCCGTTTTTTTTGAGGGGGCCAGCTCTATGGGAGGATCTATTGCCTACTTACTTGAACCACGAAACCTTCCGCTATTGACATGGGAAACGGAAAAGAATCCTGGGTCCGTAGTGAGGGTCAACGGAATAAACAAGTCAAAAATAACTTCAGATCAAACTTGGGTAATTGGGCCTAAAAAAAAGATCTCCGTTCTTATAGATTGGAGCTACGTAACCAACGGTTACCCCACACTGGAATTTAGTAAAGGAAAAAATGCCTCCATTAAAATCAACTATGCGGAAAATCTTTTTGGCAAGCATATGACCAAAGGTGACCGTAACAAAATTGAAGGGAAAGAGCTATTCGGCTATCATGATATTGTAATATCCAATGGAAAGGACGAGCAATCCTTCACACCGAACTGGATGCGAACCTACCGTTTCGTGTCATTTGAAATTGAAACATTTTCAGAAGCATTACACATAAATACTTTTGTGAACCATCGTTCAAGAACCAAAATACCTTCCACGGCCCAATTTGTTTCGGACAACCAGATGTATAATGAGATTTTTGATATCTGTAAAAGAACCGTGGATATCTGTACACAGGATTACTTTTTAAGCGATGCTTATTATGAGACCATGCAATATGTTGGGGATACCAAGGTACATGCCCAATTATGGCAGACCTTTAGCGGTAGTTTGGCACATACCAAGAACGCACTTAAACAGTTTAATCAAAGTAGGGACGCAGCGGGAAACGTTCTTGGTGCAT
>CBFIGW010000188.1:0-5382 GCA_965662155.1 Maribacter sp.
GAAGTGGTGGCACGGTTTCTAAAGTTAGATTTAGCAATATCGGCCTGTGAGGCATCTTTACCCTCCAGATGTACACGTTGTAAGATTACCCATTGCTCTATGGTAAGGTCAATATCATTTTCGGCAAAAACTTGTAAAAAAGTGCTTTGTACCTTCTTTAAAGTACGGTCTATATATACACCAAAACCCTCCGTCCTGTCCATAATACAAATAGTTGTTATCCCAAAAATAGGGGAGATAATCGTTAAAATTGTTGTTAATGCAACAAAATACTAAAAATTAAGTATATTTACAGATGAAAAATCATTCTATTTAACAACGCAATGGAAATGGGTTTAACCTTTAAAAAATATATCCTGGAGGATAGTACCTACAAAGGTGGAGGCAAGAAAATTACGATGCCCAATGGGGTAGAGGTGCATAAGCTTTCTTCCAATGAAAATCCGCTGGGCTATTCCCCAAAAGTAAAACAAGCGTTAAAGGTGGCCCTTGAAGATTTGAGCTTGTACCCGGATAATACCGATATCCGATTAAGACAGGCCTTGGTAACTGATTTTGATGCGATGTTAACCGCGGACCATTTCATTACTGCCAATAGTGGCTCCGAGATTATCGATATTATATCCAAAGCCTTTTTAACGGACGGTGATGAGGTCATTGTAAGTCAGCCCTGTTTTTTACCCTACACTGCCTTTACAAGGTGGATGGGGGCAACGGCGATTAATGTACCTATGACGCCAGATTATGACTATGATTTAAATGGAATTTTAAAGGCAATAGGAGACAAGACAAAAATTATATTTTTGGCATCGCCCAACAATCCATCCGGGAATTACATTGCTCAAAAAGATTTGAAGTCATTTCTGGACCGTGTTCCGGAAAACGTAATTGTGGTTTTAGATGAAGTTTACAGGCATTTTGCCGAAGCTGAGGATTATACGTCCGCACTTCCTTTTGTTTTGGAAGAAAAAAATGTAATTGCCATAAACAGTTTTTCTAAAACCTATGGCTTGGCCGGTTTGCGTGTGGGATACTGCTATGCACCATTGCACATCAGTAATTACATTAGAAAAATATGCAAGCCATTTTTACTTTCAACACTGGCATTAGAAGGTGCTATCGCAGCTTTGGCAGATACCGAATTTGTGGACCAAACGGTACAATTAATCAAAAAAGAACGTACATACGTTTTGCAGGGCCTAACAGCTTTAGGAATTAAACATTGGCCCACTCAAGGTAATTTTGTATTGATAGACCCACCAGTTTCAGATACGGAATTTGTCCATTTTCTGGAACAAAAGGGTATTATGGTGAGACCTGTGGGTAATTTTGGTGCTCCCGGTAAGGTGCGTATTTCCTTTGGTACCAGAAAAGCAAACAATGCATTATTAATGGCATTGGAAATACTTATGAAAAATAATATAGTAAAGGTATAGGTCTGTTTTTTTTACCTATATGTTGCATTAACAACAATAAAAATTTAATAAATAAAAGATATGTCAACTTCAACAGCAATAGCGGAAAAACAACAAGAAACAACCGATTTTATGCCGATCAACGGAACGGATTACTTAGAACTATATGTAAGTAATTCTAAACAGGCGGCACATTATTATAAAACTGCTTTTGGTTTCAGTTCATTGGCCTACAGAGGGTTGGAAACGGGAAGTAGGGAATATGAATCCTATGTGATAGAGCAGGATAAAATAAGATTGGTCTTGACCTCACCACTAAAAAGTGGTACCGAGGTTGGGAAACACATAGATAGGCATGGAGATGGTGTTAAGGTTACCGCATTATGGGTAGAAGATGCAACCTACGCGTATGAGGAAGCCATGAAACGTGGTGCCAAAAGCTTTATGGAACCTACTATAGAAGAGGACGAAAATGGAAAAGTGGTACGCTCCGGGATTCATACCTATGGGGAGGTAGTGCATATTTTTGTGGAACGCAAAGACTACAATGGCGTCTTTTTACCTGGGTATAAGAAATGGGAGTCCGATTACAAACCAACATCTACGGGTTTAAAATTTGTGGATCATATGGTGGGTAATGTCAATGAAGGTAAAATGAACTATTGGGTAGATTTCTACGAAAAGGTAATGGGCTTTACCCAAATTATGTCTTTTGATGATAAGGATATATCAACCGAGTTTACCGCCTTAATGAGTAAGGTGATGAGCAATGGTAACGGCCGTATAAAATTTCCAATAAACGAACCTGCCCCAGGAAAGAAAAAGTCCCAAGTAGATGAATATTTAGAGTTTTATGAAGGCGAAGGCGTTCAGCATATTGCCGTTGCTACGGATAACATTGTGAAAACGGTAACCGATTTAAAGAATCGCGGCGTAGAGTTTTTAACGGTGCCTACTACGTATTATGACGTTCTTACGGAAAGGGTTGGAAAGATAGATGAGGATATTGATGCTTTACGAAAACTGGGAATTTTGGTTGATCGTGATGATGAGGGGTACTTGTTACAAATTTTCACAAAAACCGTACAGGCAAGGCCTACCATGTTTTTTGAAATTATTCAACGTAAGGGAGCAACGTCATTTGGTAAAGGAAACTTTAAGGCCTTATTTGAAGCTATAGAGCGTGAACAAGAACTTAGAGGGACTTTATAATTGGCAGTGTAATTCCATCTGGAATAGTGTAATTTAGAAGAACAAACGTAAAATGTAGTGTATGCCCATATATCATAAACAAGGACAAATACCCCAAAAAAGGCACACCCAATTTAGGAAGCCTAATGGGGAATTATATTCAGAGCAGTTATTCGGGACCATAGGTTTTGATGGAATGTCATCATTGTTGTACCACCATAACAGGCCAACAATGGTCAAGGAGATTCTAAAAAGTACCGATGTTTCCCCAAAAATTGCTTTGGAAAAGAACATCCGATCCCTAAAACTTATTAGTTTCAACACAGCTCCAAAAGATGATTTTTTAGAAGCTAGAGAACCTTTGTTGGTAAATACAGATGTCCACATTGGGGTGGCTGCCCCGAGAAAATCGGTCACCTCGTATTTTTATAAGAATACCGATGCAGATGAAATGTTGTTCATTCATAAAGGAAACGGAACCTTAAGAACCATTTTTGGGCAAATACCTTTTGAGTATGGGGATTACCTTATTATTCCAAGAGGCACTATTTATCAAATGGAATTTGATACGGAGGACAACCGCATTTTTTACGCGGAATCTTTTTCGCCCATATACACCCCAAAACGATATAGAAATTGGTTTGGACAATTGTTGGAGCATTCACCATTTTGCGAGCGGGATTATAAATTACCCGAGAATTTGGAAACCTTTACAGATACCAAAGAACATTTGATGAAGGTAAAAAAACAAGGTGTTATCCACGATATGGTGTATGTGGGGCACCCGTTTGATGTAGTAGGTTGGGACGGTTATAATTTTCCGTACGGTTTCTCCATCCATAATTTTGAACCCATTACGGGCAGGGTACACCAACCGCCACCAGTGCATCAAACTTTTGAGACATCGGCCTTTGTAATTTGTTCTTTTTGTCCAAGGTTATACGATTACCATCCGCAGTCCATACCCGCACCTTACAATCACTCCAATATAGACTCCGATGAGGTACTGTATTACGTAGACGGGGACTTTATGAGTAGAAATGGGGTGGCACCCGGAAACATATCTTTACATCCGGCAGGTATACCTCACGGCCCGCACCCCGGAGCCGTGGAACGTAGTATCGGCCAGAAAGGTTCTGAGGAATTGGCGGTGATGATAGATACATTTAGACCTTTGCAGGTTACGGAAAATGCACTAAAAATAGATGATGGGGATTATTACAAATCATGGTTAGAACATTAAAAAATAGAAGAATATATGACCAAATTACAGACTTGGGTAGAAGTACCCGGTAATTCAGATTTCACAATATATAACTTACCTTTTGGGATATTTTCTGTTAATGGAAATGGCCCAAGGGCGGGGATTGCCATTGGCAATCAAATTTTAGATTTAAGCGTCGTATCTAAATTAGGACTTCTAGATGTGAGCGCATCATTCTTTGAACAGAGTACCCTCAATGCTTTTATCGGTCTAGGGAAACAAACCACCAATAAAGTAAGATTGGATGTTCAGCAATTATTGACCGATGCCAATTCACCTTTAAAAGATAACCCAGACGTTTTTGTGCCACAACAAAAAGCTACAATGCACTTACCTGTACAAGTAGGGGATTATACCGATTTTTATAGTAGTATAGAACATGCTACCAATGTGGGTAAAATGTTTCGGGATCCAGAAAATGCCTTATTGCCCAATTGGAGGCATATCCCGGTAGGATATCACGGTAGAGCTTCTTCCATAGTGGTAAGTGGTACACCTATTCACAGACCAAAGGGGCAGGTTATGCCAAAAGATGCAACAAAACCTGTTTTTAAAGCTTCGGCCCGTTTGGATTTTGAATTGGAGATGGGGTTTGTTGTAGGGAAGAATACCGATCTAGGAGACAATGTTACCATTGATAAAGCAGATGACTATATTTTTGGACTCGTACTTTTTAACGATTGGTCCGCACGTGATATTCAAAAGTGGGAGTATGTACCGCTGGGCCCATTTTTGGGAAAAAGTTTTGCTTCTAGTATGTCCCCTTGGATAGTGACCATGGAAGCATTGGAACCTTTTAAAGTAGCAGGCCCTGTTCAGGATCCAGAAGTATTGCCTTATTTGCAATATGCTGGTGATAAAAATTATGATATTCATCTAGAAGTGGGAATTTTACCAGAGGGCAGCGATGAAAAAAAGGTGAGCAATTCTAATTTTAAATATATGTATTGGAATATGGCGCAACAATTAACGCACCACACGGTAAACGGATGTAACGTGAAAGTGGGTGATGTAATGGCATCGGGAACCATATCCGGAAAAGATGAAAGTTCCTATGGTTCCATGTTGGAAATATCCTGGGCCGGAAGCAAACCTGTGACCATGAAAGATGGTACAACACGTACCTTTATAGCAGATAATGATACGGTAATTATGCGTGGCTATGCCGAAAAAGATGCTATTAGAGTTGGTTTTGGCGAGGTAACGGGAAAATTATTACCTACAAAATAAAAAAGAAATATGTCCAAAGAGATACTTACCATAGACCCTAATTCAATATCCCAGCCAGAATTACACGGTTATTTGCTAACCGCTGTGGCGCCTAGACCTATTTGTTTTGCGAGTACAGTGGATAAAGATGGTAACGTAAATTTGAGTCCGTTTAGTTTTTTCAATGTTTTTAGTTCCAATCCCCCAGTACTTATTTTTTCGCCTTCTAGAAGCGGTAGGGACGGTTCGTTAAAACATACGCACCAAAATATAAAAGAGGTTCCAGAAGTGTCCATAAACATT
>CBFIGW010000189.1:0-5362 GCA_965662155.1 Maribacter sp.
CCAATGTAAATTTACAGATTACCGGAACCCAATGTTTGCCCGGAGCTGACTTAGAAGTGGTTGGTGAAGTGTTTGATGCCTACCAGTGGTTTTTTGACGGTAACCCAATTTCTGGAGCAACAAGTGATACATATTCACCAACAATAGCAGGTGATTATTTTGTTAGGGTCACAAGAGGTCCCTGTACTTATGACTCAAATACATTGGCCGCTTATTATTGTAATCCTGATATTCAGTTAATCAAAACAGTAAATCAAACAAACTTTGATGAGGGGGATACCGCAACGTTTACTATTACAGTCCAAAATTATGGTGGTTTCCGATGTTCTTCCCGCTGGGTTATCCTTAGTTTCGGCTACACCCAGCACAGGTAGTTGGTCCTCGCCTAATTGGAACGTTGGCACCTTGGTTAGTGGCCAATTAGAGACCATTACCATTTCGGCTACCGTTAATTTTAATACGTCTCACCTTCAAATAGGACACTTGGCGAACGTTACCACGAATAGCCAAGATCAGGTAGATAATAATTTTAGTTTGGATAAACCTTCCGTAGCATTCATCATAAATAATGATTTTGACGCAGATGGTGTTGTAGACGTTCTAGATCTTGATGATGATAATGATGGGATTTTAGATTGTACGGAATCTGAAGATACTCTTACCAATGGTCTATTCGGATGGTATCTTAACTCTCCTTCTGGTACAAGGGCAATGGACGGAATTTATGATCCGGCAATTAGTTCATGGTTATTGGCATCTAGCACAAATATCGCTTTCAATGGAATCACGGCAACTACCCCCACCAGTGCTATCCAAATTAGTAATATGCCTTCCAGTTCCTTAGAAGAAGCCTTGTACAATAACGACTATATAGAAGTATCCTTTACTACGGCCAATGACTTGGTCAACCCCGTTCTGAACAATATAAATTGGGGTTGGTACCAACCTTCGGGTGGAGACTCCTATACTATGAGTGCTTATCTATCAGCCGATGGTTTTATAAGCAGCATACAAACCGTAGAAGATTTGTTTATAACCAATGATGCAACAACATACCAGGTTTTTGATTTAATGAATCAGTCTACTTTACCACTTTTATCAAATACTACATACACCTTGAGAGTGTATGTCTATGGACAGATTGATGATGATGTGGCCAGTTTTTCCACATTTGACGATATCAACTTTACCGTATCATCTTGTAGGGGCATGGATAGCGATTCGGACAACATTATGGACAGTTACGAACTAGACGCTGATAACGATACTTGCTCCGATGCCAACGAGGCCTATGCAGATTCCAACGCAGATGGAGGTGATGATGGTGTTTATGGCCTAGGTGTACCGGCCACTAACCCTGATGGAACCGTAATTGCTGCTGCCTATCCAAACCCGGCTGATGGAGATACAAACGGCACATACGATTTCCAGGAGGCTGGTGCGGCACCAATAATTACCTTAGCACCATCCGACTCAAAAACGTTTGTAAATACAGATGATAACTTTACCATTACAGATGATGGGAATACCTATCAATGGCAGGTTAGTATGGATGGAGGGGTAACCTTTGCCAATATTAGTAACGGAACAGAATATAGCGGAACTACAACCAACACACTTACCGTTTTACAGCCAGATTTAGACAAAAACGGTTATCAATATCAAGTTGTTATAGGTTCAGATACCTTTGTTTGCGGTACAACAACCTCAACACCCGTAACTTTAACGGTTGGCCTAAGAACGGTTATCACCAATAGAAGAATCACCTATAGGGCCAAACGGAATTAAGTTTTTTTGTAACAATTTACCAATATACTCGTCCCATTAGTACATCAATCAAAAACTAATGGCTTTGAATACAATTCTTACGGTTAATAACCTCTCCAAAAATTTCGGCTATTTAAAAGCTGTCAAAGATTTATCCTTCACTATAGAAAAAGGAAATGTTTATGGAATTTTAGGTCCTAATGGTAGTGGTAAATCCACCACCTTGGGCATAGTACTTAATGTGGTAAACAAAACTAGTGGCGACTTCCAATGGTTTGATGGTACCACCTCAACCCATGATGCTCTAAAAAAAGTAGGTGCCATAATAGAAAGGCCTAACTTTTATCCTTACATGACGGCCATTCAAAACTTAAAGCTAGTAAGTATCATTAAAGAAGTAAGTACGGATAAAATTGAGGAAAAATTAGAGTTGGTAGGTCTTCTGGATAGAAAAAATAGTAAGTTTAAAACCTATTCTTTGGGTATGAAACAAAGACTGGCCATAGCTTCTGCCCTGCTTAACGACCCTGAGATTTTAATTCTTGATGAACCTACAAACGGTTTAGACCCTCAAGGTATACATCAAATTCGTGAAATCATTAAAAAGATAGCCTCACAGGGAACCACAATTTTATTGGCTTCCCACTTGCTTGATGAAGTTGAAAAGGTCTGTAGCCATGTAGTAATCTTAAGAAAAGGGGAGAAATTATATTCTGGAAGGGTAGATGGCATGTTGGCCAGTCATGGCTTTTTTGAATTAAAAGCGGCCAACATGGAAAAATTGGCAACGCTATTAAAATCAAATCCAGACATTTCGGATATCAAAAAAGAAAACGGATTGATAACCGCATTTTTAAAAAATGAACTAGATGCAAATACCTTGAACGCCTCTTTGTTTGAGAGTGGTGTAGTACTTTCCCATCTTGTAAAAAGAAAAGAAAGTCTAGAAGAGCAGTTCCTAGCCTTAACCAAAAATCAATCAAACTAAAAAAGAGGACACCATGTTAAGATTACTTCAAATAGAATTCATAAAGCTTTGGAACAATAGGGCCAGTAAAATTCTTATTATCTCATATTTTGCCTTGTTAACTTCAATTGCACTTATAGCTGCAATAAAATTTGACATTGGCCCGGTAAAGTTTCATTTGGCTGAAATAGGTATTTTTAATTTCCCATACATATGGCACTTTAATACATTCGTAACTGGCTTTTTTAAACTATTTCTGGCCATTGTCATTGTATCTATGATGGCAAACGAGTATAGTAACAAGACCATAAAACAGAACTTAATAGATGGCCTATCAAAGAAAGAATTTGTACTGTCAAAATTTCTTACCGTACTAACGTTTGCTTTGGTCTCTACGGTTTTTGTTTTCGTAGTCTCATTAATTCTCGGCCTAGTTTATTCTGATTATGATGAATTGTCGATTATCTTTTCTGATTTAGAATTTGTTTTTGCATTCTTCGTTAAATTAGTAGGCTTCTTTTCTTTCTGTCTATTTCTAGGGATACTCGTAAAACGTTCTGCTTTCGCTCTGGGTTTCCTCATTTTATGGCAAATTTTGGAAGGGATTACAAGAGGCTTGATACGCTGGAAATTATTTGACGGAGACACTACAGATAACGTTATGGGGTTTTTTCCGTTACAATCAATGTTTAATCTGGTTAAGGAACCATTTACCAGATTGGAAGCCGTACAAACCGTAGCGGATCAAGTTGGTGAGAAAATCACATTGAACTATGGTGTCCACTGGTATGAAGTTATGATAGTATTCGGATGGACGGCCATCTTCATATACGGCTCGTATGCCTTGCTTAAAAGAAGGGACTTATAGTAAAGGGAGTCAAAATAATAGTATTAAGTAGACACACAACCCCGTTATATCCCATTTAACAGTATTCATAGACTTAATAAGTTCTAATTTAATTATATTGTACTGTTATTAAGTACGCTATGAAAAGATTTGGAGCTAGGGTTTTCTCTCCAGTTATTCCTAGAAAACCTTTATTATTTCTTGGAAAGATTTGTTTGTTGTGTTACCTAATGTTTGGTGCAATACAAACAAATGCACAAGAATGCCCAACACTTAACTCTCCAATAAATGGGAGTACGGATATAAGTGTTAATACTACAATAACTTGGAATGATATACCAGGAGTAACAGGCTATTACATTTCTATTGGCACAACACCTGGGGGAATAGATGTGATTAATAGAAGGAGTGTTGGCAGTGCTACATCATTCACACCTTCCTTAGGATTGCCAGAAAATGAAGAACTGTTCGTGACAATAACACTTTTTTTTCTTGGAAATATTCAAGAAATAGAGTGTGATAGTGGTTCATTTACAACGGAAGATGTTACCGAAGCACCTAACTGCAATACGATTACCTTCCCGGTAGATGGCACGAACAACGTTAGTATTGCAACCAATATAAATTGGAGCTATGCACCCTTGGCCACAGGATACAGAATATCAATTGGTACTGCGCCAGGAGGAACCGACATTGCTAACAATTTAGATGTAAACAATATTTTAAGTTATAACCATCCAACGGACTTTCTTCCTAGTCAAACTATTTATGCAACCGTAACTCCATATAACGAAAATGGCAATGCAAGTGGTCCTTGTACTGAAATATCTTTTACGACCGGAGCATTGGCAACGATTCCAGATTGCACATATCTAATCACTCCTTTAAATGGTGAAACCAACGTCCCCTTAACACCTAGGTTGGAATGGGCGGCTATACCAGAAGCCACTGGTTATCGTGTAACCATTGGAACTTCACCCACCAACGGTGATATTTTAAATAGAGCTGTATTTAGTGATAACAGCACCTTTGTTGTTGATTTTGAGCCTAATAGAACCTTTTTCATTCGCATAGTTCCTTTCAACTCGGCCGGCGAAGCTATAGGTTGTCAACAAGAAACATTTTCTACAATTCTAGGTTGCGGTCCGTTTTATGATGAAAACACAGGAGAACTAACTTATTTAAATCCAAATATCAATTTTCCTGACGAGATAAAAATTTGCTTAGACCAAAATAGCACACTACTAACTAGCGATGATTTAGCAGATGGTTTTAGATGGTATCAAATCACTACTAATGACAGAGAGGTTCTGTTATCAACTGAATCAACTGTAAATATTTCTGAAATTGGAGATTATGTTTATGAAGCCTATAATTTGTTAACACAATCCGGCAATCAGATTGAGTGTCCTACAAGAAAAGAATTCAAAATTTCAGCTTCAGAAATACCAACTATTGATGATGTTAATATCACTGAAAATGGTAATAACATAAGAATTGAAACATTGGTATCTGGCGCTGGAGATTATGAATACTCGCTTAATAATGTTCAAGGTCCCTATCAGGATAGTAATGTATTTTTAAATATTCCATTTGGCACTCATACGGTATATGTTAGAGATAAAGCGGGATGTGGATCTACCAAAGAAACCATAATACAAGATTTGACCGTAACCGGTTTCCCTACTTTTTTCACACCCAATGGTGATGGAACCAACGATTTCTGGCAATTTAACAACTCTCCGGAGAACGATGATACAAATATTGAAATCATCCATATT
>CBFIGW010000190.1:0-5265 GCA_965662155.1 Maribacter sp.
AGGTATTGTTAGCTTTAGTACTTTTTTTATTCAGCTAATTTTCTTTTTCAATCAAATGTTTTTTAAGTTTTAATTCCCTCAATTTTTTTTCGGTTTGGTTTTTCCCCATAGTAAATCCAATTGGATAAACAATTGCAAAGATTACGGCACTAAAAATCACTGCATTATGATATTCCCAATTTTCAATCATGGGTCTTCGTCCACGACGTCCAGGTAAAAAAGGAAATAAAAGAGCAAATCCAATCCCACCGAGAATTGCCCATGGAATCCGTTTTTTCATTCGGTCCAGTTTATTCGTACAATTTAATATTTCAGATTCCACATTTCGAATCCGTTCTTCTTTACTATTCAATATTCAATCAGATTTTCGTATTAAAGCTAACAATTGTATATAGTAACAAGTTACTATATTTCTATTTTAGAAATACCCCTAAAATACAGATTGTAGGATAACAAAACATTACGCAATAGAAATAATCCTAGGAAGTTTCTTTTCGCAATACCTGCAATGGGGGAGAATTCAACACCTGCCTGCTGTTGGACAAACCTATCAATAAAACCAACAGTGTTATCCCCGGGAATACCACTACAAAAGGTATTATTGAAGGAACAAATGGAGTCTCAAATATAAACAGGGCCAATAATTGGCTACTTAGCAAAGAGAGTAAAATACCTATACCACTACCCAAAACACCTAAATACAAGTATTCCAGAGCCGTAATTCTTAGGATTTGCTGGCTCTTGGCACCAAGTGTGCGCAACAATACGTTCTCACGTATACGTTGGTATTTACTATTTCGCACGGAGCCTATCAACACAATAATACCTGTGAGGATGCTAAAAAATGCCATAAAACTAATGACCCAAGAAATCTTGTCCAAAATACCCTCTACAAGGCTTATCACTTGCCGTAAATCCAAGATACTTACATTAGGGTATTGTTTTACCAATTGGCGTTGCAAACTTGCGGAAGCGGCCTTATCCGGTGCATTGGTCGTGAGCACATGAAACTGTGGGGCGTTCTCCAAAACACCTGTTGGGAATACCACGGAGAAATTTAATTGCATTCTTCCCCAATCTACTTCTCGTATGCTTCCTACCACCGTTTCCATAAGCATACCCTGTACATTGAACAACAAAGTATCGCCCAAAACCACCTGTGCATCGCGTGCTACATTATCGGACAAGGAAATAGGCACGGCTTTTCCAGGAACGTAATCGGCCTTTATATCGCCAGAAACCAATTTTTCGGAACCAATTAGGGAATCCCTATAGGTGACCCTAAACTCCTGGTTTAAAATCCATTTGTTAATAGAAGTAGTGGTATCCAACCGGATGTCGTTAACGCTTCTTTCCTTTATACGCTCCAAGCGCATGGTAATGATAGGAATGTTATCTAAAATGGGCAGTCCCTTTGGGGTAATGGTATTGATGATTCCTTCCTTTTGATCAGTCTGTACATCGAACAAGATTAAATTAGGATTGGTGGCATTGGCCTCAAGCGTAGCTTTTGCCATTAAAAAATCCTTCGTAAAGTATAAGGTGCTTATTAAAAAACTACCGATACCAATGGCTAAAATCAATACGGCCGTTTGGTTGTTGGGCCTAAAAAGATTTAACAAACTTTGCCTAGCCGTAAAACTCCATGATTTTGGAAAATAGCGTTTTACCAATCTCATAAATAGGATGGCCACCCCACCCAAAATAGCAAAGGTTACTAAAATACCTACCATAAAACTTAAGGCAAAACCAAACCTGCCCAATAGCCAATAGGCAAATAGAAACACAAAGAGTACAATGGCTAAAAGTATGGCTATCTGTGCCTTTAGGGACTTATTCCCATTGGTTTCCTGTACGCGAAGCACCTGTAATGGCGATACGTACCAGGTGGTAATCAAAGGGGATAGTGCGAATAAAACGGACATGAACACTCCTAATAACAACCCCACCAGAATAGATTGATAAGAGGTACTAATTTCCACGGTAAACGGCAAAAACTCCTGTAAAATCATTGGGAAAGATTGCTGCAACATCAAGCCAATGGCAGTACCAATAAGACCTCCGACCAATCCCATACCTGCAATTTGTATAAGGTAAATTAGAAAAGTCTGTTTGCGGGTTGCACCCAAACATTTGAGAACTGCAACTGCCTTTAGTTTTTCCTTGATATATATATGAACCGAACTAGCGATTCCCACACAGCCTAATAGCAGTGCTATAAATGCCACTAGGTTCAAGAACCTGCCCACATTGTCATAACGTCTGCCCAAACGCTGACTGGTAGCGGTATGGGTATCCATATCGGCATTTTGCTCATCCAACATAGGATCCACCACCTTATCCAAATTATCTAGATCGGCATCGGGTGCTACAAAATAATAATTGTAGTTAAGCCGACTGCCTTTTTGTAATAGTCCACTGGGCTCCATAAATTTATAGGGCACCAAAATAGGCGGTGCAACGGAAGTGCCTATGCCCGTGCTTCCTGGTGCCGTAACCAAAGCACCTATAATAGGAAAGGTAATATTCCCCAGTTTCACACTATCACCGGGCTTAAGGTCATATTGCAACATTACAGTGGCATCTACCAAAGCGCCTTCTTTTTCTTGATAGGTACTAGCCGCATCGGCAGGTTCTGTTTCCAATTCTCCGTAAAATGGAAATCCGCCTTCCACTCCCCTAACCTGAACCAACTTGGCACCATCACTTTTAGGAAAGGCCGCCATTGAGGCAAATTGGACTTCCATAGCGTCATAACCTCCCAAGGAATCTATAATTTCCAGGACACGCTGGTTGGCCGCCTGATTGCTGTCTATAAGGTAGTCCGCTCCCATTAAGGCCTTGGACTGCAGTCCAATATTATCTTTTAGATTATCACTAAAAGACTGTATAGCCACTACCGCTGCAATACCTAAAACTATAGAGGCCATGAATAAAAACAATCGTTTGCCACTTGCCTTACTGTCTCGCCAGGCCATTTTAAAAAGCCAGCTAGTTGGTGTGGAAGAAGTACTTTTTATATCGCTCAAGCTACGGGATTTGTTTCGTTTGAAATTATTTTACCGCCTTTAAGACGAATTACTTTTTGGGTAAGTTTTGCCAAATCTAGATCGTGTGTTACAATAACCAAAGTGGTACCCATTTCCTTGTTCAGGTCAAAAAGAAGCTTAATGACCTTTTCACCTGTTTCCTCGTCCAAGTTACCTGTAGGCTCATCCGCAAATAATATCTCCGGTTTATTGGAAAAGGCCCTTGCCAATGCCACTCTTTGTTGTTCCCCGCCAGAAAGTTGTGAAGGATAATGGTCATGCCTATTACCCAAACCTACTTTTTCCAGTAGGTCGCGCGCATCTTTTATGGCATTTGGTGCCCCTTGTAATTCTAAGGGAACACTTACATTTTCCAGCGCCGTTAACGTAGGTAACAATTGAAAATCCTGAAAAATAAAGCCCACTTTTTCATTCCGTAACAAAGCGCGTTGGTCCTCGTTTAAACTACTTAATTCGCTTCCGCATAAGGCAATGCTACCTTCATCGGTCTGGTCCAAGCCCGCGCAGAGCCCTAAAAGTGTGGTTTTTCCACTTCCGGACGGACCTACAATTGAAAATGTGTCTCCAGCATCAATACTAAAAGAGATAGCATCTAAGACCGTTAATTTCTTGGAACCGCTCGTATAGGTTTTCCTTAGGTTGTGAACGTTTAATATCTTTGTCATAAATCAATTTGTACAAGCTCACAAAATAAGCAAATGAATTTGATTTAAAGAAGCCAAGCCTATGCACAAAGTATTAAAGTTTAGTTATTTTTTATCGATATTGCTTTTTATCAGTTGTGGAGAACAAACTGCCAAGGTAAAATCTGAAGACAACACCTCAACTATTGAAACGCTAGAAAAGAATGAAGGTGTAGACGATGTAAAAACCATATTATTTTTTGGCAATAGTCTTACGGCCGCATATGGTTTGGAGAAAGAAGAAGGATTTCCACATCAAATACAACTAAAATTAGACTCATTGAATTTGGATTACAACGTAATCAATTCAGGGCTAAGTGGTGAAACTACTTCGGGCGGACTCAACCGTTTAGACTGGGTACTGAACCAAAAAGTAGATGTTTTTGTATTGGAACTTGGTGCTAATGATGGGCTAAGAGGTATTCCATTAAATAAGACCATGAATAATTTACAGACCATTATTGATAAGGTAAAAGAAAAAAATGACGATACCCGGATTATTCTGGCAGGCATGCAGATTCCACCAAATATGGGAGCTGATTATACCACACAGTTCAGGGATATTTTCCCCAGTTTGGCCGAAGAGAATGATATTGACTTAATTCCGTTTTTATTGGAAGGCGTGGCAGGAAACCCAGAGCTGAATTTGGAAGATGGCATTCACCCCACGGCAGAAGGCCAAAAAATTGTAGCCAACAATGTATGGGCCGTATTGAAAAAAGTTGTGATCAACGAAGAAGAATCAGCGATAATTAATTAAGCTAACTTACTTCTTCTTTTTCTTGCCTTGAACTCCAAGGCTCTTTTAACCCTAGAATTTTTTAATACATAAATACCTGTTACCGTTGGGAACCTATCTTTACCAAGATTAGTTTGGTGAACTGTTTGGGACATGGGCAAAGAAATGGTTTTGACCTTAACTTCAGAATTTTGATGCTGGGCCATTGTGCAGGTCCCCACGCAGATAACAAGTAATAAAAAAAGAATAGAACGCATTTGTAGGTTTGTTTGGTTGTTATATAACTGATGGATATGCTGTTTTAGAATTTACCTTTCGATAAACGGTTTATTTTTACCGATGAAATACAATTTTTTCGATGAATAACACATTCCTACAAATTTTTTCCTACAAATAATCTTTCCGTTCATCGATGATTTTTAGCGTTTTATCGATTTAGTAATCTTATTCCTACACAATGTATGTCTAGTAAAACAGCAACCATCTTAAAACAAACAGCTAGAATCTTAAATTCAGTAAAGTAGATGAAAGGTGGGCATACTACTGCCTAAAGTCCAAAGTTTAATTTAAATATTCTATAGAGGTATTTCGAAAAAACAATTAAGAAATATGATTTAAAAAAATCCGGAACTAGAGTATAACGATCACCAATTATATTTAGATAGGATTATGAACCTCTTACTTGATACTTCGTACTTCTTAATCTGTACTTTATACTTTAATTAAGCCATTTTAGCTTTGTTTCTTTTTGTAGTAAAAGACAAAGCTTTCTTTACGGTAGAGAATTTTCTTT
>CBFIGW010000191.1:0-5149 GCA_965662155.1 Maribacter sp.
AAGAACATAATATTAACACGTAAATTATTGTCAGGTACTTCATTTTTTCAGCTTGCAGGTAACAATAGTATATAGAACATATGTTCTATATACCTACAAAATAGAAGATATATAACATATGTTATATATATCTTTTATACATGTAATGTACTTAATATATGGCATATGTAAAATATTTAAATAATACATTTTATAAACAACTGATAATCAATACTAAAAATAACAACAAACGAAAACAAACGATAACAAGTGAAAGTAAGTATTTTGTAACCGAATTACCGTTTCCATCCGTTTTAGGTTTGCAGTGTCAAGTCAAGGTGGCTTGGTAGTATGAACTGTTTAACGATAAAATAAATTAGTATGAACGCACTTAAAAACAAAGTACAGTTGATTGGAAACTTAGGGCAGGACCCGGAAATTATAACTATGGAGAATGGCGCCAAACTGGCCAAATTTTCTCTTGCCACCACAGAGAGTTATAAGAATACCAAAGGTGAAAAAGTAGAGGATACCCAATGGCACAATGTAGTTGCTTGGGGGAAGACCGCAGATATTGTAGAGAACTATTTATTAAAAGGCAAACAAGTGGCCGTAGAAGGGAAGCTAACCCACCGTTCCTATGAAACCAAAGAAGGGGAGAAGCGCTATATTACAGAGATACGTTGTAACGAACTTTTAATGTTAGGTAAATAAATTTAAAGAGGTGGTGTAAAAGACTTAAGTAATGGTAATGCACCCGGAAACTGGAAGTATGTTTGGACCAATGTAATTGTTATTGACTGCGCTCCATGTGACATTACGTAATCAAAGTATTAGTTTACACTACCTCTTTTTTATAAGTACTTTTATTTACCAATTTTCCGAATATATTTTTCTAATTTTTCCCTGTCCGGAACGGTAGTCACTTCTTTCTCCAATGCCTTTTTAAAATAGGTTAAGGCCACACGATCATACCCTTTAGAATAATTATATAATCCCACCAGATAGTATCCTTCCCAAAATTCTGGATTTAAGGCAATGAGTTCTTTTTGCTTGGCTTTTGTAATATTCGATTCGTTTTTTAGAGCAAGTTCTACCTCATTCCTTAAAACCCTATAACGCTCATAATTTTTATAGGCCCTTGTTTCTAAAAAGGGGGCTTTAGGAATGTTTAAATCGCCAGTGGCCAAAGTTTCTGTAGGTTTTGTATTCGTAGGTCTGCCAAAAATTTTGTTTAAATCATAGGCTACAAATTCTCCCATCTGGTAGGGGTTGCTAGATACCCATACCATTAGGTCTTCAGGTTTAAAAACGATACCGTGATGTGCCAATAATTGGTTTAGGGCCTTTTCATTGCCATACCCTATTTTTTTTTCGTCCAAACCCTGTCTATCCCGCAAAATAGCTACCACTTTTTCGGCATTCATGGTATTGGTTTCCCCTAACAGCTCCTCCATACGCTCGTACCTGTACTGCGAGTGACTTTCCAAAATATGTTTTTGGTTCTTTTTATCGGTTGCATAGGCCTGGCTTTGGAAATGGTTGGCACAGATCAATTGATTGGCGTTTGCTACTTCATAAACCCCAAAATTCTTTGGCGATACTTCAATTATAGCTGCTTTTTTATCTTTGGCACTACCTACAAAAATAGATTCCGATACAAATACTTCCCTTTTTTTGGCAATAGCAATAGCCTCATCTATGGTTGATGCGTATTGGAGAATTTCACGGGTTACCAAGGAAACAGGGGTTTTGGCAATTAATGGAAATTGAGATTTTCCAGCGTTAATGGTTACCGTTAAACCTTTGTTGTTCATTCCTGAAACTACTCCAATCATACCACCCCAAGTAACGGACATAAAGGAATGGCCCTCATCTGGATTAACAAAGGCAATAATCTTGTTCTTGGCGAAGGCATCACCGGCATAAAAATCAAAATTTCTACCGATCAACAATTTTCCATCACTGGTATGGTCTCCCCAGGCGGCAAAAGAGGAACAACCCACCAAAGCTAAATCTTGTAGGGCATGACCTATATCATGAGCCCCATGAAAGTACATGACCCGTTGATAGGGTTTGGCTATAAAATCGTAATCTGGAGAGGCATATTTGGAAATACCATATAGCTCGGCCTTATAGCGTTCATCAATATTTAAGTACATTTTTCTATTGAACCACGCCAAAAATTTTCGCAATAGGTTTTGATAGCCTTTTGAGGGTACCAGCTCATCTATCTTATCAATAAATATATCCTCTTGTTCATTAAATAGCTCTTGTGTTAAACTTCCTGTTTTTAAACCTAACTCTAGTGGATTGCCATCCACATACAGTTCCCAAAGGCCTTGGGCGTTTTTTCGCAGAAAATTATCGGAAATACTATAGGTAGAATCGTTTATTTGAATTCTTTCCGGTATGGCGGTTTCATACCTCGCCACATTTGGTTTTTCCTTTAAGGATTTGGACACGCCACAAGAGGACAGGCAAACGAGCAATAAAACTAAAACGCAATAATAGCTTGTTTTCACTGACATTAGATACTATTTACTAGGTTTTTATGTGTTTTTTTAATCGCTAGTTCATCTTTATAGTCCAGCCATTTTTGGCCCCAATATTTTCTGGTAAAATTATCAAAGTTCCGCATGATCAACACATTATAGAGCATATTGGCAAACCGTTTTGGGTTTCTTGGCAAGGCACGTAGGGTCATGGAAAATCCCCCGTCTAAATATTTTATGTAATGCCAATAGCCACTGGGCATAAAAAGGGCATCACCATGCTCCATTTCGGCAGTAATTCCTTCCGCATGCTGTAAGGCCGGGTATTTTTCAAAATCCGGATTATCCATATCTATATCTTCCAAGTTGTGAATGGAGTAGGGTACCCTATATAAGTATTTGGTCTGTTCCGGTGAAAATAAGGTCACGTGCTTGTGCCCATCAAAATGAAAGTGCATACTATCCGGTAGATCAATGTCATAGTGCATAAACACCTTGGATTCGCCACCGCCAAAAAATAAGGCAGGTAACTTTTTAAAGAACTTGAGCCCTATGTCCGGATACTCAAAATCATCAAGGAGGTCTGGCATTTTCTTTAAGATTTCATAGAAAAATATACGTAGATCCGTTGGTTTGGTTTTAAGCAGTTCTATATAATCTGCCAACTTCATTTCTTTTACCGGGGCATAAACACTTTGCTTATCCTTGGCAGGTTCATTATTGTAAAGGGGCACAATTTGTTCGCCCGATTTTTGTTGTATATAGTCCAATGTCCATTTATTGTGTGCAGGCCAATTTTTGGTAAGCCCTTTTATAAGTACCGGTCTTTGGGGTTTGTAATAGGTATTTATAAAATCCTCTTTATCAATATGTTCTAAAACCTGTATAGGTGTTGTTTTAAATGTCCCCATGAGGTATTGTTTTTTCTACGGTTGTACCTTTTTCTCTTATTTTTCTAATTAAATAAGCGCCTCCCAATATTTCTGAACAGGTAACCACACCACTAATGGTTACTCCCAAAATACCATGCATATTTAAGCTCTGTCCTGTAAAATATAGATTGTTGATTTTGGTTCTGGGGGAAATAAAGGATTTTAGGGGGTCGTGGATGTCTTTCACGTAGCCATACATAGAACCTTTGCTACAGCCTATATAATCGCGATAGGATAATGGTGTTGAAGTATAGACAGATTGTATGCATTCCCTGATATTGGGAAATTTCTTTTCTAACTCGGTTATAAAAATTTCAGTTTTATGTTCTTTAAACGCTTCATAGTTTTGCCCGCGATCATTCTTAAGGGCAACCGTATTAAAGGTATCTTCCCATTGGACAACCTCTTCATAGTTCATATAGGTAATAGCAGTTAATTGCTCTCCCCACTCATCTTGGTTTTTGCGTACTCCCATAGATACCATATAAGTTTCTGGCCAACTTTCCTCGGTATACTCGTGTGCCTCCCAAACCTTGGTATAGTCCTTAAAATGATAGTAATTCTTGTTCAGATATTTGAACGTTTTTGGCTTTAGGACAATATGCACACTAAAAGCAGAAATGGTACTTTCCATTTCTTGAATACGGTAACTGTATGATTTTCTAAAATGTTCTTCCCCGATCATTTTAAGGGTATGCTTGGGTTCTATATTGGAAATAAAAATATCCCCGGTAACAGTTTCACCGTTTTTACAGGTGACCGATGTTATCTGTTTGTTCTCACAAGTAATATCTGTTACCTCACAGTGTTTATATGCATCACCACCGTGTTCTTTAAGCCTCCTAATTAATAGTTTGGTAATTTGGCTACCGCCATCGGCACAGCGGTAAGCACTTTCTATATAGGAATTAATGGAAAGGGCATGTACGTATAAAGGGGTTTTATTTGGTTCTCCTGCGTACAAAAGATTAGAGCCTGCTAAAACCGCACGTAATTTTTCATTATTCGTAATACTGGCAATATAGTCTTTAGCAGACTGCTGAAAGATCTCTGCATCATTGCCGTAAGGTTTACCTTCTTCTAAATTGTAAAGTGGAAATTTATGGCATACCTCCCTTAACTTTGAACAATAGGTTTTAATGGCCGCTTTCTCATTTGGGAAAAGTGCTGTAAGTTGAGCAATAAAATTATCATAGCCTTGTGCATGTGGATAGGGTATTTCATCATTGTCAAACGTGATGATATCAAAACCGTCCTCGTTTAATTTTTTTAATTGGAGACCGTCCAAAATATCCAAAAAATCAAAATATTGATATAGGTTTTGCCCTTCCGATAATCCACCTATGTAATGTACCCCCGTATCAAAAATGGTGCGTTCACGTACAAAGGTCTGTAAATTGCCGCCAAATTGATTATTCTTTTCCAAGACACATACACTACGACCTTCACGGGCTAGAATATTGGCAGCTACCAAGCCTCCCATACCACTTCCTATGATTACAACGTCGTAATGGTTTTTCAATTAATGGTTCTTTTTATTTAGTACGATAAAATTATCATTTTGGACACTAAGTTGAAAATCTAGGGATAAAAGATCTATTAATTTTAGGTTTTGGCCAGATTTTAATAGTATAATCGTGTCTATGCCCTTTTTTGTGCTATTCATAATAAAAGTAATGTCCATTACATCTGAATCAATTAGTAAGGTAGATGCATCTTGTAATATAGCCTTTTCTTTTGTTT
>CBFIGW010000192.1:0-5140 GCA_965662155.1 Maribacter sp.
ATGATCACTAATTTTCATTTACCAAAATCAACTTTGTTAATGATGGTTTCTGCCTTTATGGGGCATGATTTAATGAAAAAATCATATAAGGAAGCTATTTTGGAAAGCTATAAGTTCTATTCTTATGGTGATGCCATGTTGATTATTTAATAATCCAATAAACCCTAAAATTAGGGTGTAGCAATAAATCCCGCTTGACCATAATCTGGTTGGCGGGATTTTTATAATAGGTATCTTTAGAGAAATGGAGAAGGTTAAAAAGAAAGACATTCGAGCACTTACCAGGGAACAGCTCCGTGACTTTTTTGTGAGTCAGGGAGATAAAGCCTTTCGTGGTAACCAAGTATATGAATGGTTGTGGCAAAAATCCGCCCATTCTTTTGATGTTATGACCAATATATCTAAGGAGACCAGGGATATGCTAGAAGATAATTTTGTCATTAACCATATCAAGGTAGACCAAATGCAGCGCAGCAATGATGGTACTATTAAGAACGCTGTACGGTTGCATGATGATTTGGTTGTAGAATCTGTCTTAATACCCACAAAAACCCGTACTACAGCATGTGTTTCTAGCCAAGTGGGTTGTAGTTTGGATTGTAAATTCTGTGCAACCGCTCGTTTAAAAAGAATGCGAAATTTAAATCCTGATGAAATATATGATCAGGTAGTAGCCATTGATAATGAAAGTAGGCTGTATTTTAATAGGCCACTAAGTAACATAGTGTTTATGGGTATGGGGGAGCCTCTCATGAATTACAACAATGTTTTAAAGGCTATTGATAAGATTACGTCGCCCGAAGGTTTGGGTATGTCCCCTAAACGAATTACCGTATCAACCTCTGGTGTGCCAAAATTGATAAAGAGAATGGCAGATGAGGAAGTAAAGTTTAAGCTTGCCGTTTCATTGCACTCGGCCATAGATGAAACAAGAACCTCTATTATGCCTTTCAATGCCAAATTTACGTTAGCTGATTTACGGGAAGCTTTGGAATATTGGTATCAAAAAACAAAAAGTAGAATAACCTATGAGTATGTGGTTTGGGAGGGCATAAACGATAAGAAAAAAGATATTGATGCCTTAGTGGATTTTTGCAGGTTTGCACCATCAAAGGTCAATTTAATAGAATATAATCCTATAGATGACGGAATTTTTCAGCAAGCTTCGAACAAGGCAATAGGGAACTATGTAGAAACCTTGGAGAGAAATGGTATCGTAGTAACCGTAAGACGTTCTAGGGGTAAGGATATTGATGCCGCATGCGGGCAGCTGGCAAATAAATCCTAATTATCGGTTTTAACAGTATTACCAGGAGTTAATGCCGCCTAAATGACACCTTTTCCTTAATTTTAGTTATCCAAAATAAATGAATTAGGGGCAAATAAGACTTATTGAAAATAGTATCGCAAATAAAAGAACCCGTTAATCGGGAAATGGAACTCTTTGAGACGAAATTTAGGGACTCAATGTCATCTAAAGTTGCGCTACTTAATAGAATTACACATTACATTGTTAATAGAAAAGGCAAGCAGATGCGGCCAATGTTCGTATTTCTGACGGCAAAACTACTAAATAATGGAGAGGTTAACGAACGTACATATAGGGGAGCTTCCGTAATAGAATTGATACATACGGCAACTTTGGTACATGACGATGTGGTTGATGAAAGCAATAAGCGTAGAGGTTTCTTCTCTATTAATGCGCTATGGAAAAATAAAATTGCCGTTTTAGTAGGCGATTACTTATTGTCTAAAGGCTTATTGTTATCCATTGATAATGGTGATTTTGATTTACTACGGATTATTTCTGTTGCGGTTCGGGAAATGAGTGAGGGTGAGTTACTTCAAATTGAAAAAGCAAGAAGACTTGATATTACGGAGGATGTATATTATGATATCATTCGTCAAAAAACTGCCACGCTAATAGCGGCATGTTGTGGCTTGGGTGCTTGCTCAGTAAAGCCGGATAGTGACGATGTGGAAAAATTCAGGAAGTTTGGGGAACTCTGTGGTATGGCATTTCAAATAAAAGACGACCTTTTTGATTATGGTGCCGAAAAAATAGGAAAACCAACAGGGATTGACATTAAAGAGCAAAAAATGACACTTCCACTTATTTACGCATTAAACAATTGCTCTAAAAAGGAGAAAAGTTGGATTATCAATTCGATTAAAAATCATAATAAGGATAAAAAGCGTGTTAAGGAGGTTATCACCTTGGTGAAAGATTTAGGTGGTTTAGATTATGCTGTGGTGAAAATGCTAGCATTCAAAGACGAAGCTTTAGAATTACTTGCTACCTATCCACCTTCAGAATATAGGGACGCGTTAGAGCTAATGGTCAACTATGTGGTGGAGCGCAAGAAATAAATATCCTACAATTTAGAGTTTGTAATTATCTCTTCATCAATTACATAGCAAATATTTTCAATATTTTTCAGACTTCAGGCAACCCTTTTTAGAATTGTTGCGTCTATAGTTATAGTAGGCTATTGGGCTACAAATACTAAAAAAATGAAAAGAGTTTTAATAATCTTCTTACTAGGTATTACTTTGGGATGTAATCTTAATCAAGGTGAAACTGATAAGGAGAATCTTTCGCCAGTCTCTATTGATTCAAGTATAAATGATAAGATTAAAGTTCTGAATTTTGCTACTTTTCATATGGGAGATTCTTCCGATCAAAACACTATTGAATTTGAAAAAGAGAACAAGAAAAATCAAGAAGATGCTAAGAAAATAGCCCAAATGATAGCTGTGTTTAAGCCCACAGTAATATGTGTAGAGGTTCCTGTAGATAATAGTATTGAGCTTAATGAAGAATATTCTAACTATTTGAGAAACCCGGAAAATACATCAACATATTATGGAGAAGTTGGACTTGTTGCTTTTGAGGTAGGTAGGCAAAATAAGATAAGAAAGTTGTACGGGATTGATCATAAAATGGAATATAATTATAACATTAATGAAGATTTGGTGAATTCTTTGGATTCTATCACTTATAATAGATTTAAATCAAATCCTTTTGAATCAATTCCAGAACTGAACATATTTGAAGAAGGTTTGACTTTATTGGAAAAACTCAAACGAATGAACCATCCTTCGTTTTTAGACTTCTTAATAACGGCAAATGCTGATATATTAACTTATGTAGGAACTGAAAATGGTTTTGAAGGAGCTGACGAAGCTGCAAAATATTACCATAGAAATTTAAGGATTTATTCAAATCTAAATAGGTTGCCCTTAAAAAAAGCTGATAGAGTTTTTATTTTGTCTGGAGGAAGCCACACAGCTTTTTTAAATAACTTTATGGATAGGAGTCTAAAATATGAAGTTGTAAATACAATTGATTATTTAAAATGATAATAATGTACTAGGAAAAAGGGGTTATACATATATTTAAACTGTTGAAAAGTTTGAAAATTATATCGATTTATAAAAACGAAAAACAACTCATTAAAAAGGCAATTAATGGGAATAAGGAAGCGCAACAGCGGCTTTATACCAAACATGCGCCTAAGATGCTTGGCGTTTGTAGACAGTATATAAAAGATATTCATTTTGCGGAAGATGTAATGGTACAGGGCTTTTTAAAAATGTTCAACAATCTACATACGTTTCGTTTTGAAGGGAGTTTTGAAGGTTGGTTGCGAAAAATCATGGTTAGGGAAAGTATTTCGTTTTTAAGAAAGCAACAATTTGTGGTATATGATAATGAGGTATTCGAGAAAAATGAAATTAAAGAGATAAACCAATCCACAGATTTAGATGCAGAACATATTCAACAATTAATAGATGCGTTGCCCCAAGGCTATAAAATGGTATTTGTGTTATATACGGTAGAAGGGTATAAGCATAAAGAAATTGCAGAAATGTTATCTATCTCGGAAAATACTTCAAAAAGTCAATTGTTTAAAGCTCGCAAAATGTTACAAGAACATTTGAAGCAACAAAATATTATAGGTTATGGAACTAGATAAGTTTGAAAAGCATATAAAGGATAAACTAAAGGATAGGGAGATAGCACCATCACCTAAGGCTTGGGGTAAAATTCAAGGCCAATTGCAAGTAGGGGAGAAGAAAAGAACCCCGTTGTATTTATGGTTGGGTGTAGCAGCATCAATCCTTGTAATATTAGGCTTGTTTTTTATGAATAACGATGCTAATTCGGATAAGGATAATGTACCTGTTCAAGTTGTAAAAACATCTGATAGTGAAGAGGTTATTTATAAAGAACAGGGCGAAATAATGGTAAAGGAAAATAATTTTGTTGTAGCAACTGAAGAAATGTCGGATAAACCGGATAAGGAAAAGGTTGATCCACAAAAGAAAACCAATATCAGTTTAGTGTCGCAGGAATTAGAGGAACCTACGTTTGAAAAAGAAATAATTAAGGTAAATAAAACCAGAATAGTTTTTAATAGCGAAAAAGAAAATAAAGTATTGACAGATTCTTTGCTAGATGTAAAAATAGCCGAGGTATTAGTTCAGGTCAATAAAATGGAACAAAGTGCGAAATTAACAGATGCTGAAGTAGATTCATTATTGTTAAAGGCACAACAAGATATTTTAAGGGAACAATTGTTTACATCTAAACAAACCGTAAATGCAATGGCCTTGTTAACAGAAGTTGAGGAAGAACTTGATCAATCTTTCCGAGACCAAATTTTTAATAAGTTAAAAACAGGTTTTCTTAAAGTAAGGACCGCTGTCGCGGACCGAAATAATTAATCAAAAGTTTTATTCAAATTTTAACCTGACAATTAGCGGGGTAGGAGTTTATTCATCAAAAATCAATCAAAATGAGAACAATTACAATTTACATTTTAGGTATTGCAATACTATTTATGGCTCAAAATCTGGCTGCGCAAGAAGATTATCAAAAAAAAATAGAAATATTAAAGGAGCAAAAAGATAAAATAACCAAACAAGAAAAGGAGGCCTTAAAGTATGAAGTCACAGATATTAATAAGCGTCTTGATGACGGGCTTATTTCTGAGGAGGAGGCAAAAACCCTAAAGGAGGCTGCGGCCCAAAAAAGAGCTTTGAATATTGAGAACCGATTGCTTATTATTGATAACAAAATTACACTTTTAGAACGCAATGAAGGAGTTCTATTGACAGATGTTGAAGTTGATTC
>CBFIGW010000193.1:0-5128 GCA_965662155.1 Maribacter sp.
TTAATTAGAGAAATGTTTACGGGAGTAGAGGTTAATGGGTCTAATATCGTTGTAAGAGGTAAAGGTTCTTGGGAGGATACAACACCGTTATTTATAGTTGATGATAGTTATGTGCCTAGTATTTCATACATTAACCCTGTTGAATTAAAATCAATAGAATTGCTTAAAGGTGAAGATACAACTCTTTATGGTTCACGAGGAGCCAATGGAGTTTTTCTTATTTATTTAAAAAAGTAATGTTTACTTTATAGGCGTACTAAGAATACTATAAAAAGTCTGTATGCCATATGCAATCTGTCCAATCTTCAAATTTTCGTTGGGACTATGCTGATTATTGTCAGGGTTTACCATTGGTACAATAAAAGCAGGAATTTTGAGCTCATTTACAAAAGGTGAAATAGGAACCGTTCCTCCCATTATCCTAATTTGAACAATGTCATCATTAAATTTAGTCTTAAGGGTATTCACAAGAAAATTTCCATAAGGATTGTTCAAATCAGTTCTAAAGGCATCGGTTACACTACCTTCTTTTACCATAACTATTTTATCATAATTCAAGCGTTCTGCTTTAGAAGGTACATCATCGGTAATAAAAAAACCTTGTTCTTTGATATGGTTTTTTACGAGTGATTTTAGCCGGTTACCTTCTGATTCCGGCACCAATCTTAAATCTAATTCAGCTGTTGCTATTGCGGGTACAATGGTTCTTGCTTGTTCACCAATCCAACCAGAACCTAATCCGCGTATATTTAAACTTGGGTATTGCAATGCTTCTTGGTAAAATGAACCTACTTTGTCTGCGGTTTTAAATTGTAGTTTATCCGAAATATCATGGTCGCTATCAGGGACACTTTTCAGAACATTCTGTGTGGCTTCGTCTAAAGTTATGCCATCATAATATCCGGGTATTATAACACGTCCTTCCTTATCTTTCATAGAAGATAATAACTGCGATAATTGAAAACCAGGGTTTGGGGCATAATTACCATAATGCCCACTATGTTGCGGTTTTATTGGGCCAAATGTTGTAAGGGAAAGTGTGGTGATACCTCTGCATCCATACACAACAGTAGGTTTGCCAGAAGCATGAACCGGGCCATCATTAATAATTAGAAAATCTGCCATTAAAAGTTCGCGATACTCCTTAACGGCTTTGGCCAAAGGTTTACTGCTTTTTTCTTCTTCACTATCTAAAATTACCTTTACATTAAAAGGTAGGGCGACCTCATTTTTCTTTAAAAGGTCTATTGCATTTAGAAGCATGACTATTGGTCCTTTGTCGTCTGATGTGGATCTACCGAATAAACGCCAATCATAATTTATGTCGTCACGTAAATCTTCAAAAGATTCCATTTTCCATTGATCACCATTGGCAGATTTTAAAACTACTTCGTAGGGGCTGTTTTGTTCCCATTTGGCAGGGTCTACGGACTGCCCATCTAAATGCATATAAAACAATATCGTCGGTTTGCTATCGTCCATGGGCAAAGCAGCAAAAAACAAGGGAAGATTTTCTGTATCCAGAATGCTAGTGTTAAAACCCCTAGCACTAAACTTGTTCTTAAGCCACATGAGGTTGGCATCTATGTCATCAGCATTCAAAGCATCATTGGGTAGGGAAACGAAATCCCTAAGTTCATCGATACTATGGCGAACTTGAGATTTTATAACTGTTGAATCCTGTGAATTAATAACACAAATTGTAAATAGTGCTATTATTGGAAAAAGAAGTTTTTTCATAATTCTTATATGGTGGAATAATTAGAAAAGTATAGTATAAAAACGAGTTCTACAAACCTTGTTCACTTATTTTTTAAAAAGACTGATTATAATTTTTCTCAATAACAGCACAAAGGGAAAACCATGTAAGAGGACATCGAACCAATCCATAAATTGCATTCCGTTGGCACCACCCGCAATCCATTTTAGTTTACCCCAAATATGAGGTTCAGGGAAAAATGGGGCCAAGCCAAGGGTTAGGCATAGCAAAATAATTAGTTTCCAATTATTTAGAATGTCCATATTAGCGAATAGATTTTATAAAAGTTTTAGTATCGTTACCACCATGCTCAGTTAGGTGTTTAATAAAAGCAGAACCAATAATGGCTCCTTTCGCCGTTTTGGTGGCTTGTTGAAATGTTTCGGAGTCCTTTATTCCAAACCCTACTATTTGCGGATTATTTAGCTTTAAGGAAGCAATACGCTCAAAATACTTTTCTTGCTCATTTCCAAAGCCTGATTTGGAACCGGTAACACTGGCAGAACTTACCATATAAATAAACCCATTAGAGGCTGTATCAATTTGTCTAATGCGTTCTTCACTTGTTTGAGGTGTAATTAGAAACACATTTACTAAACCATACTTTTTAAATATAGTTTCGTATTCTGCTTGGTAAATGTCCAATGGTAAATCGGGCATTATCAAACCGTCTATACCAATTTCTTCGCATTTGGCACAAAAAGCTTCTACACCATATTGTAGCATTGGGTTAAAATATCCCATGATTATTAAAGGAATAGAAACAGATTTTCGAATATCCTTTAGTTGTTCAAAAAGCAAGTTTGTGGTCATGCCATTTTTTAAGGCTGCTGTAGAACTTTGTTGTATGGTTGGTCCGTCTGCCAATGGATCACTAAAGGGTAACCCAATTTCAATCATATCTACGCCGTTTTTTTCTAAATCTTTAATAATTTTTACGGTGTCGTTTAAATGTGGGTATCCTGCGGTAAAATATATGGAAAGCAGCTTACCTTCTTCATTTAACCTCTTATGAATTCTATTTTCCATCTCTTTATGCTAACTTAAAATAATCTATATAGGTGTTTAAATCCTTATCACCACGACCAGATAAACTTATGACCACAATATCATCTGGTTTAAATGTTTTGTGATTAAAAATAGCAAAAGCATGTCCCGTTTCAATAGCTGGAATAATGCCTTCTAATTTAGAAAGTTCCAGACCTGCGGCCATGGCCTCATCATCGGTGGCGGAATAAAATTCTGCCCTGCCAGTTTTGAATAGATGAGAGTGCATGGGCCCCACGCCAGGGTAGTCCAATCCTGCCGAAATAGAATAAGGTTCTGTAATTTGGCCATCTACCGTTTGCATCAACATAGTTTTACAACCATGGATTATACCAATTTTTCCTAAGGCTGATGTGGCTGCACTTTCACCGGAATCTATTCCCTTTCCGGCAGCTTCCACCGCAATTATTCCCACTTCTGGCTCATCTAGGAAGTGGTAATAGGTACCCGCGGCATTGCTGCCGCCGCCTATGCAGGCTACTACATAATCTGGGTTTTCTCGACCTTCTTTTTCTTTTAATTGCCATTTTATTTCTTCGGAAATAACCGATTGAAATCTGGTTACCATATCAGGGTAGGGGTGTGGCCCAATGGCGGAACCAATAATGTAATGTGTGTCAACAGGGTTGTTTATCCAATCTCTTATCGCTTCATTGGTAGCATCCTTTAAAGTGCGACTTCCAGATTTGGCAGGTCTCACTTCAGCACCTAACATCTTCATCCTTGCGACATTTGGCGCCTGTCTTGCAATGTCTATTTCTCCCATATAAACAATACATTTCATACCCATAAGGGCACAAACAGTAGCTGTTGCCACACCGTGCTGACCGGCACCGGTTTCAGCAATAATACGTGATTTGCCCAAGCGTTTCGCCATCAATATTTGACCAATTGTATTGTTTACTTTGTGTGCTCCAGTATGGTTTAAGTCCTCACGTTTTAAATAGACTTTAGTACCATGTTTTTTAGAAAGACGTTTGGCAAAGTAAAGTGGTGATGGCCGTCCTACATAATCTTTTAATAGCTGATGAAACTCTTTTTGAAATGATTCCTCATACATTATAGTCAAGTACTTTTGCCTAAGTTCCTCCACATTGGGGTATAACATTTCTGGAATAAATGCTCCACCAAATTCTCCGTAAAAACCTTTTTTGTCTGCGTTATAGCTCATTAGTTTTCCGTTAGTAAATTTTTAAATTCTTTTAATTTTTCGATATTCTTTAAACCAGGTTCTATCTCAAATTTACTATTCACATCAATAGCATGGCAATATTTGGATTCTGGTTGATTTAAAAAATGTTTTAAGTCGGTAGTATTTTCCAAGCCAATACCTCCACTTAAAAAATAAGGTTTGGTAGAGGAATAGTTTTTTAAGACAGACCAATCAAATGTATAGCCATTGCCACCAGGTAATTTTCCTTTGGTATCAAACAAAAAGAAATCACAAACATCCTCAAAGGGCTCCAGTAGTTTAAAATTGAAATTATCCTTTATGGAAAAGACTTTTATTATATCAAATTCTAATTTCTCAAATTTGTCATTACCTATTTTATTCTCAATAATAACTTCATTCAAAGCTTTACAATAGGAGGCACTTTCATTTCCGTGTAATTGTACCCCATCCAATTTATGTGCAGAAATAGCATGAACAATATTTGGAATAGACTCATCTACAAAAACGCCAATTTTTTTTATTCCATGTGGAACATCAAATTTTGGAGCATTGTAAAAACGTGAAGATGGTTTCCAAAATATAAAGCCTAGGTAGTCCGGCTTTACATCGGAAACCTCTAAAGTATTTGATTTCATACCACACACCTTAAGCTTCATGACTCTAAATTTTTTATAAATTCCGATGCACTTTTACCAGGATTGTCAGTCTTCATAAAATTCTCTCCAATTAAAAACCCTTGGTATCCATTCTCCTTTAAATCTTTAATTGCTTCAATAGAACTAATACCACTTTCAGAAACTTTCACAAAATCATCTGGAATTAAATTAGATAGTGTTTTACTGGTTTCTAAGCTTACCTCAAAGGTCTTAAGATTCCTATTGTTTACCCCAAGCATATCTATACTTGGCATGATGGATTTTTGCAGTTCCTCATCATTATGAACCTCTAACAGCACATCCAGTCCAAGGCTTTTTGCAAGTTCTGAAAATGATTTTATTTCAGATTTTGTCAATATAGCTGCTATTAATAAAATGGCGTCTGCACCATGTGCCTTAGCTTCGATAATTTGGAATTCATCAATGATAAACTCCTTTCTAAGTAATGGCATGGTTACCGAGGCCCTTGCCAGTGACAGATCTTCTAGAGAA
>CBFIGW010000194.1:0-5100 GCA_965662155.1 Maribacter sp.
TTTTTTCAAGGTGAAGGCTTTGAACTTTTAGATGATTTTACAGACGAGGAGTACAAACGTACTTTAGATGGTATTCCAGAATTAAATCAACTAATAAAAACACATCAACCAGATTTCCCAAAAGAGGATACCTACTTTTTAAAAGAACTATTACTTTGGGGATTGGTTTCGCATAAAAAATTAAGCAAACATCGCTTTGAAGAAGGGTATCAATTTAAGGACCTATACGGTAGTTTTATTAGTGGTTTGTAACTTTAGGATATAAAAAAAGCCCTTCTTTTTAAGGAAGGGCTTTTTCGAATAAATGAATATTTTAATTCCAATTATCCACATGTTGGCCCATTTCATCAAAACGATAACTACCAACCAATTCTTTTCTATATCTAAACGTCAATAAGGTAAGGCCTATCAAACTTAAATAAAGTAAAAATATCAATACTCCAAAAGGTACAAATGTGCTTGGTATCAAATATTCCTCATAACTACCATATGAGGTTAGTACAAAAAGGCTTTCTATAGCTTTATATAGGTAAACAATTAGAATTATATATAGGGAAAATTCCAAATTACGCATTGGGGGATCGCTTAATTCTTCTTCGGTTATTTTAAACCACATAACATATAAAAAAACAAAATGTACCAATGATAAAATCGGTATAATATAGTTGTCTATTTTAAAGAAATAGAACTTGTTGGTATAGAGTCCATAAAAACTAAAAATGTTTAAAAAGAACAATATTATTATAGAAACAAGAAGTGTACGCTTCCAAGGAAAAAATCCTTTAATCATATTCATAATACCTTTATTATAGGCAATTAGGGGCCTTTTTCACAATAGTAACGATTTATATTTTGTATTGTTTTATAAGATCGATGAACGGTCTTATGTATTATTTAATCTGTTAAATTTCCTGTAAGATCTAACCAAGCCAATTTTTTGATATGGACTTATTAGAAAATAAAACGAGTAAAATACTTACGACTATTATCATAATAGGCATTGCCATAGCTGAAGCACCATATACCTCAAAAGTATTACTTAAAAAGAAATTATAAGTAGTTTGTGCCAATACGCCTAATAATGAGATTACAAATATCGTTTTGGCCAGTTTTTTACGAATCAATAAAAGGATACAACCCAATAGTCCTGCCCATACCGCAATTGCAAAGGCAGCAGTAACCCATGGAGGTTGAGATTCATATAGTTCACGTTCTGCTTGAGACATGGCCTCCAAAACTTCAATACTCATAAACGCTTGGGCCAAATATGCAAAAACGCCCATTAAATTCCATAAAAGTGCGAGTACACTTACCACCCAAAACCACTTAGGTGGATTTACTTTAGTTTCCGTTCTCATAATGTATTGGTTTAGATTAGTTTATTGTTAATTTACAAAAAAGAACAATTACCTTTTTGGTAAACTAACATTCTTTTAATTTTTGTGCAATTTTAATGCTAATGGAAAGAAAACGATTTTATTACCTTATAAGAATTCAATATCTAGGGTTTCGGTATAGTGGATGGCAAAAACAACCAAATCAATTAACGATAGAAGGTATGCTTACCAAAACCTTAAAATATATTTTACCCAATATAAAGTTTAAATTATTGGCATCGGGTAGGACAGATGCAAAAGTATCTGCCTTAGATGGAGTATTTGAATTGTTTGTAGACAACCATGAATTAGAAGATCTAGAATTATTTTTAACACTTTTCAATAAAAATTTACCAGCCGATATAAAGGTTACCACTATTGAAACTACCACTTCTGACTTTAATATTATACAGCATAGTAAATCCAAGGAATATGTTTATCTATTTTCGTTTGGCGAAAAAAACCATCCATTTTGTGCCCCAATATTGGCCAATATAGTTGAACCTCTTGATATTGAAGAAATGATAGCGGTGGCGTATTTATTTATTGGTACTCATGATTTTTCTTCATATACGGCAAGAATACAACCAAACACAAAAGTTATACGCAAAGTAGATTCTTGTGTTATTACAAGAAATGAAATGATTAGTGCCAGTTATTTTCCAGAAAATAGTTATGCGCTAAAAATAAAAGGGGAGGGGTTTATGCGATATCAAATACGAATGATTATGGGTGCTATGATTCAAGTTGGTAAGGGCGAATTAAGTAAGCAGGATATCATCACATCCTTAAAGCCAAACAATGAGGTGAAATTAACGTCTGTTGCTCCAGGTTCTGGTCTCATCCTTAATCAAGTAGATTTTACAAATAACTAAGAAGTACGTTTTAGTATCTTTAATTAAAACTTTATTATGCCGTATAAGAGGAAATTAGGAGTTCCAAAAAGAAAGAAAAAGGTATCACGCGTACAAGGTAAAATTGGTGCCGCACCTGGTACCGTTAGTTATTTCGGTAGTAAGGAAAAAGCTAAAAGTGATGTTTTCTCTAGTGAATATGATAGCGATTCTATTGTAACCAAAGAAGTAGAAGGACTAGAGGAGATTTTAAAATTAAAAAATTCCCAAAAGACGACTTGGCTAAATGTTGTTGGTATCACGGATGAAGTTTTTATAGAGGAACTTGGGAAAAACTTTGATCTTAATCCTTTGTTACTTGAAGATGCCGTTAATACTGAGCAAAGGCCTAAAATTGATGAGTATAAAGATTATATTTTTGGGGTATTCCGTATGCTATATATCAATGGGGAAAATGAAATTATAGGAGAACACGTGGCAATGGTACTTATGGAAAATACCGTACTAGTTTTTCAAGAAGTAAAAGAAGATGTTTTTGGCGGTATAAGAAACAGGTTAAATGCTAAAACAGGTAGAATTAGAACAAGAGGGGCAGACTATTTATTCTTTGCACTCTTAGATGCCATTATAGACAATTACTTTTTGGTTTTGGAACATATTAACCATAGAATCGAAACTCTTGAGGATGAAGTCTACAACAATCCAAAACCTATTGTAGCCCAGAACATACAACAATTAAAAAAAGAGGTACTACGTATACGGCGATGGATTTTTCCGGTTAAAGAATTAATCAATAGGCTAATAGACACAGAAAACACCTTAATAAAACAAGACACGAAGTTATTTTTAAGGGATGCCTTAGATCACTCTCTTGAAATTAACGAAAGTCTCCAGATTTATAGGGAGATGAGTATGAGCCTTATGGAAATGTATATGAGCAATATGAGCAATAAAATGAACGAAGTGATGAAAGTACTTACCATTATGGCTTCCATCTTTATTCCATTAACCTTTATTGCCGGTATTTACGGTATGAACTTTGAACATATGCCGGAATTACACTACGAATACGGTTATTATATTGTTTGGGGGGTAATGATTTTACTTTTTGTTGGTATGCTTATCTATTTTAAAAAGAAAGATTGGTTATAAATACCAATTTAATTTTAACACCAGTCTAATTTTGAATTTATTATTTTCTTTTGTGATTAGATCGGGATTGTTTCAGGCAGGTATTTTTCATTTAATTTATGATACTAGATTTTCAATATTTTTAACTGGATTATTGATACTGTAAAACAATAAGCACAAAGGCAAACAACTCTAAAAGGAACCTAAAAATGTTAGACTAAATCTTAAATACTAGGCCAAAACCTATTAATTTAGAGGGCACATAATATTTATGTGAAACATTCTCCTAATAAAGCAAATGCGTAGACTAAAAAAAATAGGATTATTTATACTTGCCATTTATCTGATATTGTTAAGCAGTGCTTATGTTTTTCAAGAAAAACTCATTTTCATCCCTTCTAAAATGCCTCTTAACCATACTTTTGATTTCTGTCAAGATCATGAGGAGTTTTGGTTAACGGCCGATGATGGTGCCAAATTAAATGCCGTACATATTAAAAACAATTCCAATAAGGGAGTCATTCTATATTTTCATGGAAATTCGGGTAATATTTCACATTTAAATCATGTGGCCAATTTAATTACCGAATATGATTATGACGGTATCTTAATAGACTACAGAACTTACGGGAAAAGTACTGGAGAATTAAGTGAAGCGGCCATTAAAACTGATGCCCAATTATTTTATGATTATGCAAAAAACTTATATCAAGAAAATGATATCGTAGTTTATGGTAGATCTTTTGGAACTGGCGTAGCTTCTGGGTTGGCTGCAAACAATACACCGGGTAAGCTAGTTTTAGAGTCTCCATTTTATAGTGCAGTTGAATTGGGAAAACATAGATTTCCAATATTTCCTATTAGTCTGTTATCTGAATTTAAATTTCCTTCAAACAAGTATATTAAAAAAGTAAGTTGTCCTGTTTACATAATCCATGGAACCGAGGATTACGTGATTCCGTATGAACAGGCTCAAAATTTATATAACGAGGTTCCTGAAGGTCAGGGTAATTTTTATACAGTAGTTGGTGGTGGCCATAACTACCTTCAAGATTTTAAGGTGTTTGACCAGGCAATGGATGATGCCTTAAATTAATTCTTTAATCGAATAACCCTGAAGATAGGTAACGATCACCTCTATCACATATAATAGAGACAATAACCCCTTTGTCCATTTTTTTCGCAAGCCTTAGTGCTATGGTGGCTGCACCACCACTGCTCATACCAGAGAAAATACCCTCTTCAGTTGCCAAGATAATTGCCATTTGTCTTGCTTCATCCTCACTAACTTCCATTACAGTATCCACTTTTGAGGCATCAAATATTTTTGGCAGATATTCTTCTGGCCATTTGCGTATACCGGGAATTTTAGAATTATCGGTAGGTTGTACACCCACAATTTGTATATCTTGGTTTTGCTCCTTAAGAAAAGTAGAGGTTCCCATAATCGTGCCTGTAGTTCCCATAGCAGAAACAAAATGGGTTACCAATCCTTTGGTGTCATTCCAAATTTCTGGCCCTGTTGACTTGTAATGCGCTTTCCAATTATTATCATTGGAAAACTGGTTTATCATCACATAGTTGTCTTTAAGCACCTTTTCTTCCGCATAATCGCGGGCACCCTCTATACCAACATCAGCGGGTGTTAAGGTTACTTTGGCACCATAGGCCTTCATGGTCTGTACTCTCTCTATAGTTGAGTTTTCTGGCATTACCAATTCTATGTCCAAACCATAGAT
>CBFIGW010000195.1:0-4997 GCA_965662155.1 Maribacter sp.
TGAGCATAATTGGGCAGAATTGGCACCCCATCGTCCTTTTCTATATAGCTTTTTGGATCAATCCTTTAATGAACAGTATGTGGCCGATTTTAAGTTTAAAAATCTCTTTACCATCTTTTCCTTCTTGGCTATTTTAATTGCCTGTTTAGGCTTACTGGGCTTGGCAACATATAGTGCCGTGCAAAGGACAAAGGAGATTGGTGTACGTAAGGTTTTAGGAGCTGAGGTATATAGCATCGTTGTTTTATTATCTAAAGATTTTATGAAACTAGTTCTATTGGCCATAGTGATAGCAACACCTTTTTCATGGTACGCTATGAACAAATGGTTGAGTGATTATGCCTATCAAATAGATATACATTGGTGGGTCTTTGTCTTGTCCGGAGGTATTGCTTTGGTTATTGCCGTGGCTACGGTAAGTTTTCAGGCGATAAAAGCGGCAATAGCAAACCCTGTAAAAAGTTTACGGACAGAATGAAACAAATAAATAGTTGGGTAGTCCTTATATACAAAGTCAAATAAGTTAGAATCATCATCATCAAAAAACAAAAATCATGTTCAAAAACTATTTAAAAATTGCGTGGCGAAATCTTCTAAAGAACAAAGGATATACCATTATCAATGTTGGTGGTCTAGCCCTAGGGATGGCCGTTACGCTAATTATTGGTCTTTGGATGTACGACGAGCTCACGCACAATAGTTATTTTAAGAATAAAGGCAAAATTGCCCAGGTCTATCAATCACAGACCTTTAATGGAAATACAGGAACCGGACCAGCAATTCCCTTGCCTTTAGAACCTGCATTGCGTGATGGGTACGGTGATAATTTTAAACACCTAATGATGGCTTCTTGGACACAGGATAGCTACATCAAATACAAGGAAAATAGTATTTCTCGCCCAGGCAATCACATGCAAGCTATGGCGCCTGAATTTCTCAACCTCAATATTATAAAGGGTGAAAAAGATGGTTTACGAGAGATAAATTCCATTATGCTTTCTAAATCTACAGCCGATGCCCTTTTTGGAAATGAAAACCCAATAGGAAAGATCGTTAAAATTAGCAATCAATATGATTTGAATGTTACTGCTGTCTTCGAGGATATTCCGTTCAACAATACCTTTAATGACACGGATTACATTATTCCTTGGGACCATTATGTAGCCAACAGGGAATGGATAAGAACCTCATTGGATAATTGGGGGAACAACTCCTTTCAAATGTTTGTTCAACTAAGCGAAAATACAGATATGTCTACTGTTTCTAAAACCATAAGAAACGTAAAGAAAGATCTTAATGAAGATACCGCAGAATTTAATCCTCAAATTTTTCTACTGCCTATGGAGGATTGGTACCTGCGCAACAATTTTGAAGATGGCAAGCAAATCGGAGGTCGTATAAAATACGTTTGGTTGTTTGGCATTATAGGCGCCTTTGTATTGCTTTTGGCATGTATTAATTTCATGAACCTAAGCACGGCACGTTCAGAAAAACGAGCAAAAGAAGTTGGTATACGTAAATCTATTGGGTCCCAAAAGGGGCAACTGGTTTATCAGTTTTTAAGCGAATCATTTATGGTAGTATTGTTTGCTTACATTGTAGCATTGGGAATAGTACTTCTATCGTTAAATGGATTCAATGAACTGGCGAGAAAAGAGATTAGCTTCCCATGGGATAATGGTGCTTTCTGGTTGATTTCTTTGGTTTTTATATTATTCACGGCACTTTTGGCAGGAAGCTATCCGGCACTATACCTTTCGTCGTTTAGGCCGGTGGATGTACTTAAGGGTACATTTAAGGCAGGGAAATATGCAGGGTTGCCCAGAAAAATTTTAGTGGTATTGCAGTTTACCGTTTCCGTGGCTTTTATAATAGGAACGGTAATCGTGATGCAACAAATTAACCACGCAAAAAATCGTCCTATAGGGTATGATAGAGAGGGTTTGATACAAATACCTACATGGTCTGCAGATTTTGAAGGAAAAACCGATCTTATGCGGGAGCAATTTATAGGATCTGGTGCGGCTATTTCCATGGCCACCTCTAGTAGCCCAACAACACAAATATGGTCAAACAGAAGTGGTTATACATGGGAAGGAAAACCTGATGGCTTTCAAGAAGATTTTGCGTGGACAGAAGTATCGCCTGAATATGCAAGTACACTTGACCTTAAAGTTGTTCAGGGCAGGGATTTTTCCCGGAACATGGCTTCGGATTCCTTGGGGATATTGATTAATAAAACCGCAGTAGAATACATGGGGTTGGAAAATCCCGTAGGAACGATCATTCGTGATTCTGATGAAGAGGACCCAGGCCCATCAATGAAAATTATAGGTGTTGTAGAAGATATGATTGCCCAATCTCCATACGAACCGGTAAAGCTAGCTTGGTATGTTTATGATAGACATAATAATTTTAGTTATTACAATTTGCGTTTGAATCCCAAACAAAGTGCTAGCCAAAATATTGCGATTATCGAAAGGGTGTTTAAAGAGAATTTTCCAGCAATCCCCTTTCAGTATGATTTTGTGGACGACCAATATGCTCGAAAATTTTCTGCCGAACAACGGATTGGAACCTTATCGGGAATATTTACGGCTTTAGCTATTCTCATTAGTTGTTTAGGATTGTTTGGATTAACCTCTTTTGTGGCTGAACAAAGAACCAAGGAAATTGGTGTTAGAAAAGTATTGGGAGCCTCTGTTTTTAATGTGTGGAATATGCTTTCCAAAGACTTTTTAAAACTTGTTATTATTTCCTGTTTTATAGCTGTTCCTATTGCTTATTATGTAATGAATGGTTGGCTTCAGGAATATCCTTATAGGGTAATTCTTAAGTGGTGGATTTTTGCCCTGACCATGTTGGGTGCTATGGGAGTTACGGTACTAACGGTTAGTTTTCAGGCCATAAAGGCGGCTAAGGCCAACCCGGTTAAAAGTTTACGTACGGAATAACACCTCCCTCCTTACGAGGAGGGATAAAGGAAGGTGTAAAGAACAGAATTTATAAGATAAAATTTATGTTTAGAAACTACTTAAAAATCGCTTGGCGAAACTTGATTAAGGATAAGGTGAATACCGGTTTAAATATCACTGGTTTATCGGTAGCCTGTGCCGTCGCTATTTTATTGGGAATGGCAGCCATGTTCCAACTGTCGTATGATGGTTTTCATGAGCACGGGGAATCAATTTATAAAGTGGTTAGAACCGAGCAAACACCTAAAGGACCAAAAGCCGGTACCGTACATGCGGCGCCTTTAGCGCCAACTTTAGAAGAAGAGATGGCGGGTGTAAAGCATATTTCCCGATTTGTTCAAGATGGTACACTTGCCTTGTTTGGTGAGAAAGAGGTAAATATGGATATTGTTTGGGTGGACCAAGACTTTTTTTCCATGTTTAGTTTTCCTGTAATTCATGGAAATGAAAAAGAACCGCTGGCAGATTTAAACGATGTAGTGCTTACAGAAGAAGGAGCACAGAAACTTTTTGGATCAACCGATGTCGTTGGAAAAACATTCAATCTTATGGTAAATGGAGAAGAAAAACCGTTTACCGTTAGTGCCATAGCTAAATATATAGTGCCGCAAAGTAATTTAGACTTTCAAATTGCTGCCCGCTTTGAAAGTCATAGAGAGTACAATGAAGCCAAAGAACAGTGGGATAGGCAATATCACGAAGTGTTCGTGGAGCTGAAACAAGGGGTTTTGGCGTCTTCATTTGAACAAAGCAGTAAATCGTTTGTAGATCTTTATTATGGCGAAGGTATTGAACGATTGAAAAGGGATGGCGCTACTGCAGACGAAAATGGTCGTTTTATAAATCTTGAGCTAGTTCCTTTAAAAGATGTACATTTTGCAAGTTTTAAAAACGGAACAGTTGAGGTAAGTAGAAGTAGACCCTATTTAATTTTTGGTGTAGCCTTGTTGATTTTGTTCATTGCATGTATTAACTATATAAATATGAGTATAGCCAAGACCGCAAAACGTCTAAAAGAGATAGGTATGCGTAAAACTTTGGGTGCGCAAAAAAAGCAACTATTTTTTCAGTTTTGGAGCGAGAGCCTGTTCGTGTTCATTATATCTATTAGCATAGGTGTAGTATTAAGTCTTGTGTTTTTGAATGATTTTAAATCTATGTTCAACACGCAGATTTCATCAAGTATGTTTTGGTCGCCCATGTTTTTAGTAGGGCTATTATTGTCCATTCTTACAATTACTGTAGTAGTTGGTGGATATCCAGCACTTTTAATGAGTCGTTTAGGTACAATTCAGTCGCTAAAAGGAAAGCTCGAATCTTCGGGGAATAATCAAGTAAGAAATGTGCTGATGGTATTTCAGTTTAGTATTGCCATCATCATGATCGTGGGTACTTTGGTGTTATGGAGCCAAATTGATTACATGCGTAATAAAGATTTAGGCTTTGATAAAGAGCAGGTTGTGTCTTTTCCCTTAAACGGAAAACGCAATAGCTATGATGTGGTAGATTTGTTACGCGATGAATTAAGTGGTAATGCAGGAATTGTTTCCTTAAGTGGGTCGGACAGTAACTTAGGACTAGGTAAAGACGGCAGTAGATCTTCTAGCGGTATCGGTTTTGAGTATAAAGGTCGTATCGTTATGACCAATTTTCTTATTGTTGATCATGAATATGTGCAAACCCTTGGTTTGGATATGGTAGCCGGAAGAAATTTTGAAAGTGCCGCAGATAGTTTAGGTGTGGTTATCAATGAGTCTATGGCAAAAGAATTAGGGGAGAAAGACCCATTAACTTCACAATTGGAAATTGATGATGGAATTTTTTATCCCGTGTTGGGGGTGGTAAAGGATTATAATTTTAAAGACTTGGATAGGGCAATAGCGCCAATGACCTTTTTTATGAGTAGGCAACAAGATCTTACCTATGGCTTTGTAAAGGTAGCCCCAACCAATATGGCAAATTCATTTGCTGCCTTAGAAAATGCTTGGAAAAAATTAGAGCCCAATGCAGATTTTTTAGGTT
>CBFIGW010000196.1:0-4988 GCA_965662155.1 Maribacter sp.
TGTTTTTTAATATTGTTGGTATCTATAGACCTAATGATAACATACGTATAGATGGAGAAAATTCAGTTTATATTCCGTTTAGTACGTTTCAAAAAGCATTTGGTTCTGGGGACAGAATGGGATGGATGGCCATTTCGGTTCAAGCTGATACAAAAGTTCCGGTCATCGAGAAAAAAATTAAAAGTTTATTAAAAAATAAATATGATATCAACCCAATAGATGAAAGGGCCATTGGTAGTTTTGATTTGTCCGAGGTCTTTAACAATGTACAGGCGTTTACCGGTGTATTAAAGGGAATTTCTTTCTTTGTTGGTATGCTAACATTGTTGGCGGGGGTTATTGCCATTAGTAATATCTTATTGATAACGGTGAAGGAGCGGACCAAAGAAATTGGAATACGTAGGGCATTGGGGGCCACTCCCAAAGTAGTGAAGCGTCAAATTGTAATGGAGTCTATAATTATTACAGTTTTTGCAGGGTTTGTAGGCTTTGCTATTGCAGTAGGATTTTTGGCGATAGCCAATAATATGATAGGAGAGGACAGTAATATTCCATTTTATAATTTAATGGTAAATATTCCTCAATTCTTTGTCTCGTTTGTTTTAATGATAGGCCTAAGTGTTTTAATAGGACTTATACCGGCAAATAGAGCCATAAGAATTAAGCCAATAGATGCATTACGAGAAGAATAGAACAAGAACCAAAATAGAATAAATAACAATCAAATAGTTGAGCATGAACAAGTATGTAAAGTACGGATTACTGGGAATAGCGGTAATTGGAATATTAGCGGCAGTAGCTTATTTTCTTAAAAAGAACAGTACTCCTTTGAAAACATATGACACTGAGGAAGTTTCCAGAAAGGATATTGTTAATAAAGTGGTAGTTACCGGTAAGGTAATACCAGAGGATGAAATTGAAATTAAGCCTCAGATTTCCGGAATTATAGAGAAAATTTATTTGGAAGAAGGCACCAAAGTCAATGCAGGGGACTTAATTGCGGTTATTAAAGTGGTACCTAACGAACAATCTTTAAACCAGGCTAGCGGTAGAGTACGAAATGCTGAATTAGCTCTAAATAATGCTAAAATAGAATTTGACAGAAATAAGGCCTTATTTGATAAAGGTGTAATATCTAGTCAGGATTTTAATAATCTTCAATTAACCTATAACCAAGCAGAGCAAGAACTTAAAAATGCTAGAGCTGATTATCAGATAATTAGAAGAGGTTCCGCCGGCGGTTCGTCTAGCGCCAATACCAATATCAGAGCTACGGTTTCGGGTACTTTATTGGAGATTCCGGTAGAGGAAGGGGATCAAGTAATTCAAAGTAACAACTTTAATGATGGTACTACCATTGCTACTATTGCAGATATGTCTAAAATGATTTTTGAAGGTGAAGTAGATGAGGCGGAAGTAGGCAAATTAAAGGTGGGTATGCCTTTGGAAATTAGTATGGGAGCTTTGGAAAATGAAAAATTCAATGCGGAGTTAAAGTTTATAGCTCCCAAAGGAGTTGAGGAAGAAGGAGCCGTACAATTTAAGATAGAAGGAGACCTTGTGGTAACCGATAGTACAAATGTTCGGGCAGGATATAGTGCCAATGCAGCTATAGTTCTGGAAGAAAAGAAAGATGTCATTGCTATAAAAGAAGCGCTATTGCAATTTGATAAAGAAACCGATGAGCCTTATGTTGAAGTTGAAACTGGCGAGAACGAGTTTGAAAAGAAAGAACTTGTGTTGGGTGTTAGTGATGGTATAGACGTAGAAATCGTTTCAGGTATAGATGAGAACGCCAAAATCAAAGTATGGAACAAGTTAGAGGCTAAAAGTGAAGACTCCAATAACTAATATCAATCAAAATCAAATCAAAAAACGTATCATAAAACCAATAATCAACCATTGGTTTTAAAAAATTAAAAAACATGAAAGTAAAAATTAGCGGACTACTTATGCTACTTTGTGTAACCATAAGTATGGCTCAAAGTAAAAAATGGACCTTACAGGAATGTGTAGAGTATGCTGTGGAGAATAACTTGTCGGTTGAGCAGTTTGAGTTGGATTTAGAGAATGCGAAAATCAATGAAAAGGATGCTTTGGGTAATTTCCTGCCAAATCTAAATGCAAGCACCTCATATTCCAGTAATACGGGTTTCTCTATTAACCCAACTACCAACTTGCCAACAAATAGTACTCAAAATAATGTGAACGCAGGCCTTACCACTAGTGTAAATCTTTTTAATGGTATGAGAGACGTTCACCAAATGAATAGGTCCAAATTAAATACTATTGCAAGCCAGTATAGACTGGAGGATTTAAAGGACGATATTCGTTTGAATGTTGCCAACTCATATTTACAGGTAATTTCCAATAAAGAAAGCCTTAAAGTTGCCCAGGCTCAATATGCGGTTACCGAGCAGGACTTAAAGCGTACCAAGGAATTGGTTGATTCTGGAGTAGTGCCTATGGGTGATCTCTTGGATATCGAGGCCACTGCCGCTAACCAGCAACAACAAATTGTAAATGCGGAAGGACAGGTTCTGGTTTCTAAAATAGCCTTGGCACAGTTAATGCAGATTTCGGATTATGAGAATTTTGATACGGCCAATGAATCGTATGAAATTCCTCCTTCAAATATACTTTCAAATTCTCCGAGTTCAATTTTTGCCAAAGCCTTGGAATTTAGAAATGATATTCAGTTTTCCAAAATGAATGTAGAAGTAGCAGAAAAGGACCTTCAAATTAGTAAAGGTGCCTTGTTGCCAACTTTAGGTGCTTTTGCAAACTATGGCACACGATATTCTGATGTAGCGCAATTGCCAGTTCCAGGGCTGCCAGCGGGATCACCACCTGAGTTTTTTACACCTAATTTTACGGATCAGTTATGGATTTTTGACGGAGTATCCTATGGTGTACAATTAAGTGTTCCCATATTTTCAGGTTTCAGCACAAGGAATAATATTAATAGGGCTAAAATTGATGTAGAACGCGCCAAGCTGCAGTTTGAGCAAGATAAGTTGGATTTGGAAAATACGGTTAATCAAGCATATGTTGCCGTTAAAACCTCCGCTAAGTCATACGAAGCTGCCGAGAAGACACTGGAAGCTAGACGTTTGGCGTTTGAATATGCCAAGGAACGGTATGAGGTAGGTTTAATGAATTCCTTTCAATATAGTCAGGCACTGGCACGCGTGGAGAATGCCGAAGCAGATGTGATTCGCACAAAATATGATTATATCTTTAGAATTAAGATTTTAGAATTTTACTATGGTATTCCAGTAGTATTAAACTAAGAGACAAAACGATTATAAAAAACCTGCAAGTTGTATACTTGCAGGTTTTTTATTTAGGGCTATTCTATATCTTTGGCACATGGGACTTATTTTAAATTTAGAAACAGCAACTACGAATTGTTCTGTGTGTATATCAAAAGATGAACAGATATTAGCAATTAGGGAAAACAATACACCAAACTATTCCCATGCAGAACAATTACATTTATTCATAAAAGAATGCACGGTAGAGGCCGGTTGCGAACTTTCGGATTTAGATGCTATTGCTATTAGTAAAGGCCCTGGTTCTTATACTGGGCTGCGAATAGGTGTTTCTGCGGCCAAAGGTTTATGTTATGCTCTTGACAAACCATTAATTTCTATAGCTACTTTAAAAAGTATGGCTTCACAAATAAAAACAAAGAATAACGAACTAATTATACCTGTTTTGGATGCCCGTCGAATGGAGGTTTACTCAGCAGTTTTTGATTGGGAACTACATCAGATTAGGGAAACTAAGGCAGAAATTATAGAGCTCGATTCTTTTAGTGATTATTTAGACTATGAAAAAATCCATTTTGTGGGAAGTGGAGCAGAAAAGATTAAATCAGTATTTAACCATGATAACCTACATTTTCATACAGAAGTGGTTCCATCGGCAAAGGATATGGTAATCCTCTCTAATGAAAAATTAAATGTTGGTGAGTTTGAAGATGTTGCTTATTTTGAACCGTACTACCTTAAAGATTTTATAATTACAAAGAAAAAGGGCTAACTCTCGCTTTCGTTTGGTTTTTTATTTAAAAGCAGGGAATTATAAAATTCAACAAGGGTAATGACATCCTTTTCCTCCTTTAAATTAAGATTATTAATTCGAATATACTCTTTGAGAGTTTTTGTCTCATCATCTAGGTATTTAAGTATACTTCTTTTTGATAACCGAATCGTTTCGGCGGGTTTTCCTTTTTTTCTAATGTAATATCTTGAAACATCTTTAAAAGTGGGTGGTGAAAAGGTGTCATACCCGTTATCTGGATTTTCTGCCTGCACGAATATTTTTTTAGGCCTCCAAAGTAATTGAGCACGTCCATCATTTAGTGGGTTAAAATAACCTAATTTTAATTCTCCATTCTCTATATATTCGACGACTTCATACGATTTCCCACCGAAATTTGCAACGATATTTCTTTGTCGCAATATAGATCTTGCCCTGCCATTTTCATCGATTATTTCAATTTCATTGGTATGGGCGTTATAGCGCATTAAAGCTTCCCTTGACTTTTTACCATAAACTACGGTTGTTCCTTTTTTGTAAAGTTCATTAATATAAGGAGAGCCTTGAACATCAACCTCTACATAGGAAATACCCAATTGAGCATCCGTTGTTACACCTGTACTCTTACCAAAGCCTGCCACTTGAGCCACTGCTCCGCTTATAAACAAGAAATAAACCACAATATATAGAGCTCGCATAATTTTTGTTTCGCTTATTAATTTACAAAATAATATTTTGAATCACAAATATTTAAGCCCGTTGAGGGAGAATTGGTCCACGGGCTTGTTTAACATTAAAAAATCGTAAATAGATTCTTGATCTTATCCTTGATGCATAACTGTTTGTGGGAATGGAATTTCAATATCATTAGCATCAAACCTGTGTTTTATTTCTTCCAACACATGAAAGTGAGCTTTCCAGAAAACATCGTTATTGGCCCA
>CBFIGW010000197.1:0-4969 GCA_965662155.1 Maribacter sp.
TTACTCTAGCGTTAGTACCAGTATATCCACCTTGTCCTGTTACTCTACCATCGGTATCTACGGATACAGGTGACGTGCCAAGGAAACCATCATTATCTGGGTCAGTGTGGCCAGCTTCTATGGCATCTACACAACCGTCGTTGTCACTATCTGGATCTAAGGAGTCTATAAGTCCGTCACCATCAGTATCGGTGGCTAATTCTGCAGTATCTAAAATACCGTCATTGTCATCATCTACGTCATAAACATCGGCGACACCGTCAAAATCGGTGTCTAAATCATTATCTATAATTGTTATTACTCCTTCTCCTGGAACAAAAGATATGTTTTGTGGTAAATAATTAGCCATTGCCACGGTTGCTGGATTATAGGAAGGAACTACGGTAAAAAACTCGTTGGGTTCAATATCAGTATCATCATTGACCCTAAAATTTCTTTGATGGCTTTGAGCGTCTGACCCATTAAAATTTAAGAATCCTGAATTAGCATCATAATCATCTGGTTGTGTTGCTGTATTATCAACAGTAGCATAGTCAATTCTAAAATTGTCTTGTACTTCTCCATCAAGGGTAAATTCTATTCTTGCATTTCCTATGTCTTCTAATTCTGTTGCATTAGTTAAATTAATTACTGCAGCATCATTATCATGTATGCGTAATGCCGATACCTCAGTGTTAATTCTAACCCTTGAAGGCGTGCCACCATATTTAGTTCCTTCACTGGCACTTCTAGATTTTTCACCATCAAATTCTTCGGAAGGTTCAACTATAGAATTGTCTATTGTAGGTATGGTAAAGAATACTTCTGTACCTGCAACAGATCCGGCTGGGAATGTAACTACGGTATTAAAACTATTAAAGTCCAAACCATCAGTGGCAGGACTAGAAGATGCACCATTTTCTCTTACTTCAAAGTCAATGTCATAAGAATCTTCTATACCTACATATTCATCGCCATTTGTATCTAGTCCCGTAGCTAATCTTAATCTGTACGAGATATCATCTCCTTCTGTAACATCATAATTTCCTCCAGTAATATAGGCTATATCTGTATCTGTTATAGTACCTATACCATCGGGGTCCGAAATGGTTGCGCTATTTGTGGGGTCGCTTATTGTAACGGTAAATTGCTGTTGTGTTGCTTCTACCCAGTCGTCATCAACGGCTTCAACTGAAAAAGTAGCTAATCCCAATATAAATGATAAATTTACCGAGGTTGGACCGTTGTAATCTGCCGCAACCGTAGTTATATCAGTATAGGTTACGTCGAAGGTATAACTGCCAAAATATCCTGCGTTATTTGCGTTTACGAAGAAGGTTAAGTTATCACCTTCGTCGGCTACTGCATCGGTTATGGTAAAATTTTGAGCATTTAGAAATGATGCGCCTAAAAAGAACAATACATTTAGGAGCCATAAAACCGATTTTGTACGAATTGAATTTTTCACTAAATATCTATTATGATATTGCGAATTTCTTTTTTTGGTAGTCTTATTAGCACCAGTTTGATTTTGGGTGTTAAAAAGTGAGAATATGGGGAGTATTCCTTTTTGTCTAGAATTGGTTGGTAATGGCCAATTACTGGTTGTAAGTTTCGAAGAAGTATGGTTTAACTTCATAATGGTGGTTAGCGTTTATTTATTATAGTTACTTAACCTATTCCAAATGAAGTTGCATTTTTTTAAATGCAATAAGCTCTTTTGTAGCAGGTTAAGCTATTTTTTTTTGAACAGATTTGGGATCCTATTCTTTTACAAAATTAGAATCTACCCGTTCAAAAAAAAAACAATACGGTTACAAGATGTATTTCATCGATAAACGTACGGTAGCAAAAAAACGGTGATACCTTTTGATTATTTTATAATTGTTGTGAAGAGGTGTTATACTGTGGTATTTCGTTTGTAATCCGTTTCTTTCATTTAGGATTAAATATTTTTCTAACTAATTCATTTTTATTTATAAATCATTGAAAATCAATTAATTATATATTATTTAATAGGTAAAGTTCATGTAAGTTTGAACAAAGAGTTGATTTAACGCTTTATTTGTGTTTGTTGTATACTGTTAAAATTGTTGTTAAAGAAGGGGTTAAATACCACTTGTTAAGGTAATATGTATTTTGTCTATGAAATCAATGAATTCAACCTATACGAGTTAATATAAAATTATAGTTTGAATGAAATTAGCGTGGTTTTACGCATGACTTTCACTGAAATGAAAACACCTTTTCATTTCAGTGAAAAGATGTTTTCTTTATATAGGCGCTCTCGCAGAATGTTCTATTTATATACAGTTTAGATTTATAAAATAGACCATGTTTTAATGTTAATTTGTCTTTAAATAACCATTAAAATTCATCTAAATTTTTAATTATATAAGTTGCCCTTTCTTGAATTTCTGCAAGTTTATTACCCTCCATTTTATCTAAAAGAGCCATCATCATATTCATACGTTGATTTTCTTTAAAATGTTCTTTTTTCTCATCAAGAAAGTTCCAGTATAATGCGTTAAACGGACATGCATTTTCACCTATTTTTTTGGTATGGCTATAAGAGCAGTTCTGGCAATAATTACTCATTTTGTTTATATAGTTGGCACTGCTTACATATGGTTTAGTGGCAATGATGCCGCCATCTGCAAATTGGCTCATACCCCTTGTATTTGTAATTTCTACCCATTCAATGGCATCTATATACACCCCTAAGTACCATTTGTCTACTTCATCTGGATCTATTTGGGTTAATAACGCGTAGTTGCCAATGATCATTAAACGTTGTATATGATGGGCATAGGCATCGGAAAGGCTTTGTCCTATGGCATGTTTTAAACAATTCATTTTAGTTTTTCCTGTCCAAAAGAAATCGGGTAATGAATTGTGGTTTTTTAATTTGTTCAAGGTGGCATATTCTGGCATTTCTTTCCAATACACACCTCTCATATATTCTCGCCAACCCAATATTTGTCTTACAAATCCTTCTACTTGGGAGATATCTATTTCGTCTTTATGACTATAGTAATGTTCCAATACTTTTTCTATAACTTCCTTAGGACTAAGCATTTTGGAATTCATAGCAAAGGATAATCGAGAATGAAACAAGTATTTCTGTTCGGTATGCAATGCATCTTGATAATCTCCAAAATGAAGCAATAATTCTTTACAGAAATAATTTAGGACCGAAAGACTGTCTTGTCGTGAAACGGGCCAGCTAAATTGCTTAGGTTCAATAGTTCCAAAGGTTTTTACATTAGCTTTTTTTAACTCTTCCAAAAGTGAACTTACATCTTTACTAAAACCTCTCTCATGAGGTATTTGGGGTTTTCCCGTCCATTTTTTACGATTACTTTGGTCATAGTTCCACTTACCACCTTCAGGTTGCCCATTAGTGACCATGATGCCATGTTTTTTACGCATCATACGGTAAAAAGACTCCATAAGTAGCTGTTTTTTACCTTTAAAAAAGGATTCTAGCTCATGTCTTTCAGTGTAAAAATGTTCAGTGTCGTGCGCTTTGGATTCAATTTCTAATTCTTTAGATATAATTTTTAGTTGTTCGTCTAACCTATATTCATCTGGCAATAAATATTCAAATATTTCTGCGTTTGTTTCTTTTACATAGGTATTGATAATTTCTTTAAGTTCGTGTGGATTTTTGTCGTCACTAATTTTGAGATAAATAAAAGTATGTCCCTTCTGGGACTGCTCATCGGCAAATTTTCTCATCGACAAAAAAAATGCTATTACTTTTTGAACATGGTGGGTTACATAATCTGTTTCTTGGCGCATTTCTGCCATTAGGTAGGTAACATTTTCATCTACTACATTAAACCATGAATGTTGCTGATTTAATTGATCACCTAATATGAGTCGTAGTTTTTTCATTTTAAAAAAGTTTTTCTTGTAGCCACATATTTTGATACTTGCTTTGAGCGTCATACCTACTGGCTTGTAACCTAACATTAAATTTTCTATCCCTTGGGTCATTTCCTACACCGCTGTTGTACATCCAATTGCACCAATTGCTATGTACATCATAATCCAACAGCAAACTTTCAAAATAGGCCGCTCCAATACGCCAATCTTGCTGTAAGTGTTTTGACCAATAACTTGCCACATTTTGTCTCCCCCTATTACTCATCCAGCCGGTACAAGCTAGTTCTTTCATATTCGCATTTACAAAAGGTTCTTCTGTATTTCCAGAAGTCCAGCTAAGTAGAAGTTTATTATCCATGTGCCAGTCATATTTTCTATTACGTATTCCCCCAATTTCAAAAATTTTATCGCCGTACTTTAAGGAAATATATTTAAAATAGTCGCGCCAAATAAGTTCAAAAATTAACCAATAGGTATCCTGATTTTTTACTACTTGTTGCTCATACCTTTTTATTTCCCAATAAATAGTGCGGGGCGATATACTTCCGTTGGCCAACCATGGAGAGAGTTTAGAACTGTAATTGGTGCCTATTAAACCATTTCTAGTTTTTTTGTAATATGACAGTCTTTTTGTTTTCCAGAAATAATCATTAATTCTATGGATCGCTTCATTCTCGCCACCTTTAAAGGGAAATGCGGTTCTACTATCAATCTCAAAATCGTTAAAGTCCAAATCGTTTAACGAAGGTATTGCTGTTTGGGTCTCCAAGAAGTTTTCTTCTGGAAGTTTTGTGTCAATTTCTACTAAGGGTCGTACAGAAGTGTTTTTTTCTAGGGATTTTCTAAAATGCGTAAATACGTCTGGTATATCTAAAATGCTTCTAAAGGGAATATCCTCTGGATGGTATAAAAACTGGTTGTATTTTTCGTTGAAAGCTATTTTAGTACTAACTGTGGACTTTACTGCCGCAAGGATATTAGTTTCGTCACGAGTCCATTCTTTCTGTAAAAAGACCTGATCAATGGAATATGCTTTAATGAGTTTGGATATGTGTTTTGCAGTATTACCATGAAAAACAAAAAGTGGTATGTTAAGTTT
>CBFIGW010000198.1:0-4954 GCA_965662155.1 Maribacter sp.
GAATACTTTAGCAGAGACTGGCTTGTTGACCGCTGGTGTCTTGACGCAGATACCGGAAATGCCGGCGGACCAGAAGATACTTTACCCTGGAGAAGCGGCCAAGTCGCAAATTTACCACAGGGCCAATAGCACTGTTCCTGGGATAATGATGCCTCCCCTGGCCAAGGGCCAGATAGACGATAAGGGTGTAGCTCTCTTAGAGGAATGGATAAACCAACTTCAGCCACCACCGCCTTCAGTTGCCGACAATATTGCCGACGCTGATGTCAATCTGGCCCTTTTGCCCGATGCAGTGCTTTCGGGCAGTGTTTCAAATGGCAGGGGCACCCCCGAGGCGATATTGTACGACCCGGTTTTGGAGAATTATGTTACCCCGACGCGATGGAACGAGTATGGTGTTTTATATCGAGAGAATTTAGGCCGACCAAGTGCGGACAACGGGTTCACATGGGAGGTTTCCTGGCCTACCCCCAAGAACATCAATTATGTGACCTTTGGTGGCACGTACCCTAACCAGCCCCAGCCCAACACGATGTGGCGCATATCGTACCTTCGAAACGGGTTATGGAACGTTCTGGAAGAGGGCCGTGGGGGTTGGATAGACTCCGGCATCTATGAATGGGGCGGCACTTCCCAGTCCCCAATAGAGGCCGAGGCACTTAAGGTCCAGCTTTACAGTGACGGGAACAACGACCTAGTGAGCATCCATCTGCGTGGCCGCGGCGGTATATCCACGAGCATCGATGACAGTGCCACGCAGACCAAGGCAACCTTGATTCAATACTTGCCCAATGAATCATCTAGCGCTAAATCTTGGAATGTCACTCAAAATACTATGTCTGTATATCCAAACCCGGCTAATGTAGAAACATCTTTGAGTTTTGAGAGTCCTACAAGTGTGAGTATCATACAAATGTATGATGTTACCGGTAAACTCGTTAGAATTATTAAAGGGGGACAAATAGATAGTACAGGTATGCCAATATATGTTCAGGAAATACCAGCTGGAGTATATTATTTGAAAACTATAGACAATACTGGTAAAAGTTATACTAAAAAAATATTGATAAAAAGATAAGGTCAAAAAAAAGGGGGAGATTTATTAAGTCTCCCCCCTTTTTCCTTGTTTTACTTGTGCTATTCCTGCATCGTATGATATACGTTTTGTACATCATCATCCTCTTCGATTTTTTCCAATAGTTTCTCTACATCTGCGGCCTCTTCTTCATTTAAAGCCTTAGTAACTTGTGGAATACGTTCAAAACCAGAGGAAAGGATTTCAATACCCCTATTCTCCAATTCTTTTTGTATGGCACCAAAACTTTCAAAAGGAGCATATATCAAGATTCCATCATCATCAACAAAAACTTCCTCTGCGCCAAAATCTATCATTTCCAATTCCAATTCTTCTGGATCTATACCTTCTGCAGGAATTCTAAAATTACAAGTATGGTCAAACATAAATTCAACAGAACCTGATGTGCCTAAACTACCATTACATTTATTAAAATAACTTCTCACATTAGCAACGGTACGCGTATTATTATCTGTTGCCGTTTCAATTAGTACTGCTATTCCATGTGGTGCATAACCTTCAAATAGGACTTCCTTATAGTCACCAAGACTTTTGTCACTAGCCCTTTTGATTGCCCGTTCCACATTGTCTTTGGGCATATTTACCGCCTTGGCATTTTGAATAACCGCTCGTAATCTTGCATTAGAATCTGGGTCAGGACCACCTTCTTTAACGGCCATTACGATATCCTTTCCAATTCTAGTAAAGGCTTTGGACATAGCCGCCCAACGTTTCATTTTACGTGCTTTTCTAAATTCAAAAGCTCTTCCCATATTATTTATATTTAAATGCAAGCAAATTTAACAAATTTTGTAAAGGTGAATGATCAATTCTTGAAATGGCCTTGTTTTGAAGTATGAAAATAATACTGGTCATAAAATCTTAAGTTCTAATCACTTTCAATAATTTCTTCAATGGCTCTGGCCAAAACAAAATCCTTCTCGGTTACACCATTGGCATCATGTGTACTTAACCTAATATTCAAAGTTTTGTAAACATTGCTCCAGTCTGGATGATGACCTTGGGCTTCGCACTCAAATGCAATTCTGGTCATTACGGAAAAGGCTTCCTTAAAATCTTTAAACTCAAATGTTGTCTCTATAGCCCCATCTACATATTCCCAACCTTCTAATTGTCCTAAATAGTCCGCAATCTGCTTATCTGTAAATTTTTCCATACTATATATTTTAATTGATTACATGATGATCTATAATATCTTGATAAGAAAACCGTAAGTTCTTTGGCAATGGATTACTTTTTGGTAAAACGGCCAAGTAACGATCTTCATTGGTAGTATAGACCCTTTTAATGATTGGATTAAAATTGCCAACCCTTTCCAAAACCTCTTTTATAAATTCTTCATGGTGTACCAAGTCGGTACTTCCTAAATGATAAATCCCGGTTTTATTTCTATTGATAAGATAATGAATTTGTTGGGTTAATTTATCATCATTGGTAACATTTAGAATTAGGTTGGGAAATACTTCTATTGGCTCATTATTTAAAATCAGGTTTTTCATTTCTTTAATTCTAGGAGAACTGTTTCCAAAAACCATAGGTATTCTTAAAATACCCATTTTGCTTTTTGGGATACGAAGTAGCATGTTTTCTATTTTAATTTTTAATCTCCCGTAAATACTATCAGATAAAGTTTTGTCATTTTCGTACGATGGATATTTGCTGTAATTATCAAAAACATTTGCGGATGAAAGGAAATACAACCTAGAATCATTCTTATGTAAATATTCGATTATATGTTGATGAGCTACGATTTGTGCGGCAAAATTTCCGCGCAAAGCGGAAATAATAATATGCGGTTTAACCGACTCTAGTATTTCGAAAATATCATCTTCTTCTATATCATATTCAAAGAATTGTTGGTTATTTTGGAACGGATTTTTGGTATGATGATAGGTTCCGAAAGTATTGTAGTAATTGCATAGCTCTTTATAAATAGCATTTCCTAGAAAACCGCTACCACCAAGTATTAATATTTTTTTTCTATCCCCTTCCAACACTTAATTTCACATTGTTTTATCCTTTGTAAAAAGGTAGCTTTACCACCGTAGCCGGTATTGCTTTTTTTCTTACTTGAATATGTATCTTGCTGCCTACTTCCGAAAAAATAATAGGTACATAACCAAGTCCAATTCCTATTCCTAAAGATGGTGACATGGTTCCTGAAGTTACAATTCCTATTTTGTTGCCATTGCCGTCTACGATATCATAATCATGCCTAGGGATACCCCTTTCATCCAATTCAAAGGCAACCAATTTTCTTTCTGGACCATGTCGTTTTTCATTAGCCAAGGATTCACTATTCACAAATTCCTTGGTGAATTTTGTTATCCAACCCAGTCCTGCTTCAAATGGAGAAGTTTCATCATTAATATCGTTACCGTAAAGACAATAGCCCATTTCTAATCGCAAGGTATCCCTTGCCGCCAATCCAATTGGTTTTATCCCAAAATCAGCACCCGCTTCAAATACTTTGTCCCAAACTTGTTTAACCTCTTCATTTTTGCAGTAAATCTCAAAACCTCCTGAGCCGGTATATCCAGTTGCAGAAATAATTACATGGTCAATACCAGCAAAATCAGCTACTTCAAAATGATAAAATTTAATTTCGGATAAATCTACAGATGTTAAGGTTTGCATGGCTTCTACCGCTTTTGGACCTTGTATGGCCAGTAAGGAGTAGTTCTCCGAAAGGTTGCGCATTTCTGCATTTTTATCCTTATTATACCTTTTAATATGATTCCAGTCTTTTTCTATGTTGGACGCATTAACAACCAAAAGATATTGCTCTTCTTTAATCTTATAGACTATTAAGTCATCTACAATACCACCAGTTTCGTTGGGCATACAGCTATATTGTGCCCTTCCAATTGTTAATTTTGACGCGTCATTGGATGTTACTTTTTGAATAAGGGCCAAAGCATTTGGACCACTAATTAAAAATTCTCCCATATGAGAAACATCAAAAACACCTACGCCGTTGCGAACAGTCTCATGTTCTGCATTTACGCCCTCATAGGAAACAGGCATATTATAACCAGCAAAAGGGACCATTTTGGCACCAAGCGCCTCATGTGTTGAACTAAGGGCAGTATTTTTCATATTTTCAGTTTTAAGAGTTGCAAATTTATAGAAATTAATAAGGAAACCGTTGGCAACCGTTATTATGTTTCTTACAAAAATTATCTGTACTTTAGTCTAGAATGATTTTATAATAAATCTTGTTTATAATACTCAATATGAAATTTAAGATATTGTTTTTTTTGGTGCTGGCCATTCAGGTTGCGGCCCAGGATATTCCAACTGATTTTTTAAGCTCGGATTTTCATGCAGAAAGAAGGGAAAAAGTTAGGGAACTAATGCCTGAGAATAGCGTTTTGGTATTTTTCGCAAATGCAGAAAGGAATAGGGCTAATGATGTGGATTACGTATATCACCAAGATCCGGATTTTTATTATTTAACAGGATATAAAGAACCAAATGCCGTCCTTCTAATTTTTTCTGAAATGCAAAAGGGGACTAGTGGAAAAATGTATAATGAGTTAATTTATGTTCAGGAACGTGACCCAAATGCGGAACAATGGAACGGTAAAAGGTTAGGGGTAGAGGGTGTAAAAGACCAACTTGGTTTTGATGTGGTCTACAGTGGTAGTGAATTTGCAGATTCATCTATAGATTTTTCAGCATTCGATAACGTTTCATTTTTTGACTTTAAGAATGATTATAGGGATAAACGTGGAAGTGCTGATCTATTTGATTTGATCAAGACCTTTAAAGTCAAGGCTAATTACCCGGCTGATTATAACCCTACAAAACAGCAAATATATACTATGATCGCTAGTACAGAAACTGGTAATGTTG
>CBFIGW010000199.1:0-4912 GCA_965662155.1 Maribacter sp.
AGATTTCTTCTTGATCTCTTAAACCTTGTATATACTGTGCTTTTTGTATTTGAGCTCTTCGCTCTACTGAAGGTTTAGTAAACTGCTGACGTTTTCTCAACTGTCTCATTGTACCTGTCTTATCGAACTTACGTTTGAAGCGTTTTAAAGCTCTATCTATGTTTTCTCCTTCTTTTACTGGTATTATTAACATGGGCTACAACCTCCTTTCTTTAATGATTAAGGCCGCAAATATATAAACTAATTTACAACTGGCAACCAATTAATATCTTTTATTATATTTTTAATCGAAATTTAATCCGTCACCGACCTATATTCCTTTTTATCAACCACAATTTTAGCGATAATCTCCCTTAATATTTCTGATGTTCCTCCACCTATTGGGCCCAAACGGCTATCTCTTAGCAATCTTGCCATTGGATAATCTTCAATATAACCATATCCCCCTAAAAATTGAAGACAATTATAAATAACCTCATCTGCCATTTTGGTAGATTTTAATTTGGAAATTGTAGCTTGTTTAACTACATATTCTCCTCTGTTCAGTTTATAGGCCACGGAATAATTATACTCTTTACACATATCCATATCCGAATACAAATCTGCTACCTTATGTCGTAATGCCTGGAACTGATCGATCGTCCTACCAAAAGCTTCTCGCTCAGACATATATTGTAAAGCATATTCCAAGGCGTATTCTGCCCTTGCATGTGCATTGATACCCATTACCAACCTTTCTAAAGCAAAATGCTCCATAATATATGAGAACCCTTTGTTTTCCTCCCCCATTAGATTGGACGCAGGCACTATAACATTATCATAAGCCAACTCTGCAGTATCTGAAGCTCTCCATCCCAGCTTATTCAATTTATTTGCCGTAACCCCTTTACTGTTTCTATCCACAACAAAAATACTTATCCCCTTATTACCCAAGGCAGGATCAGTCTTAGCCGCAACAATCATATAATCCGCATAAACCCCATTGGTTATAAATGTTTTGGAGCCATTTAAAACGTAATGATCTCCTTTTTTAATTGCAGTTGTTCTCATACCTGCAACATCACTACCACCAAAAGGTTCACTAACACAGAGGCAACCAACTTTCTCTCCTAACACACTGGGTTCTAAATATTTTTTCTTAAGGTTACTATCCGCCTCTTTATTCAAATGAGTCATAGCAAGATAACCATGTGCCCATATAGCGGCAGCAAAACCACCTGAATTAATTTTTTGTAATTCTTCCAAAAGAATTACAGTGTAAAACAAATCCAAACCTAATCCACCATCTTTTTCTGGAGTTGCCAAACCAAAATAACCCATATCTCCAAATTTTTTCCAAATGGTGCGATCAATGGTTCCCGATTCCTCCCATTCTTCAATATGGGGGGCAACTTCTTTCTGTAAAAAGTCTTTAAGACTTTGCCTAAATAATTGATGTTCTTCAGTGAAGTACATACTCTGCATAGCATTATTTTTTGAGCGACAAATATAATGCAATTCTATCAATACGATGCTTAGGAAAATCATTGATATTTATCAATTCATCAAGAGAATTGATAGTTCCGTTGAGATTCCTATAATCTACGATACCCTGAGCTACATGATATTGCAAATACACTAATTTAGACAATTCATCAGCCGTTGCAGTGTTTACATTTATTTTTTGAATCTCGGGCACCTCCACCACTTTAAATCTTTCCAAAACTCGCTTGACTACCTCAGGTTCCAAACCATAAACATCCGACAATTGGTCGTCCACAAGAAAACCACCCAACCTATCCCTGAATTTCACAATTCTTTTGGAAAGTTTATCCCCAATACCATATATGGTTTTCAGTTCTTCTTCCGTAGCTGAATTTAAATCCGAATATTGTCTTGTATAACTAGAATCTATCGTTCTGCTTGTTCTTACTTTTTTAACTATGGGAACAGAACTTTTATTAGCCCACTCTGGAAATTTAAAATATGTTGATATTTCTGCTAATAGTGAATCTGAAATTTTGGTTATCGATTGAAATTCCTCTTTCGTATTCACATATTTATTTTTATCCCGATAGGTATGAAGACGGTCAATCTCCTCCAATGACATACCTAAAATATAGCCTTTATAATCAGAAATAAAATTAGGATTAAATGGATATAGTTTTAGCGTATCCATTTTTAAAGCTAGTTGCTTTAAAACCTCAAGTTGTTGTTGCTCTACCAAGTTAGGAACTAATTGATTCTCTGGTTTAGTTACATATGCCTTGTAGATATAAAAACCTAATTGAAGCAACACAAGAATTAGTAGTAAATAAAAAATCCCACTTCGTTCTTGTTTATTGAATCTAAAGTGGGATTTCATTTAATATCTAAAATTAGTTAATCGTCTTTATAGCATCCATATATCTTTTTAATTCCTTTTTTACTTTCGGTGCCAAAATAACAATACCTACCATATTGGGCACCATCATAGCAAAAATCATAGCATCAGAGAATCCTATTACGGAACCAAGGCTTGCTGCAGCACCAACAATAACAAATAAACAGAATATTATCTTATAAGTATATTCCATTTTCTTTGTTCTTCCGAACAAATATGACCAACCTTGAAAACCATAGTAAGACCAGGAAATCATCGTAGAGAATGCAAATAATATAACAGCAATAGTCAATACATACGGGAACCAAGAAATTGCTGATTCAAACGCACTAGAAGTCAACAATATGGCTTCAGCATCATTTAATCCTGCATTAGCAGAAGTTACATTCCCAGTTATTATAAGCACTAAAGCCGTCATTGTACAAACTAGCACTGTATCAATAAAAGGCTCCAATAATGCCACCATACCTTCTGAAGCAGCGTATTTTGTTTTAACAGCTGAATGAGCAATAGATGCCGAACCAACACCGGCCTCATTAGAAAATGCAGCTCTTCTAAACCCTTGAATCATAACCCCAACTGCTCCACCAGCAACTCCTTCCGGACTTAGAGCTCCATCAAAAATCTGCATAAAAGCAGTACCAACCATATCATAATTAGCAAAAATGACAAATAACGATGCAGATACATATACAACCACCATAATTGGCACGATTTTATCAGTAACCCTTGCAATAGATTTAATACCACCAATAATTACGATACCTACAAGAATAGACATTACTAAACCAAATGCCCAACCATAACCGTGTAAAAATGATTGCTCGCCTCCCGTAATATTTTCTACTAATTGAAATGCTTGGTTAACTTGAAACATATTACCTCCGCCAAATGAACCACCAATAACAAATACAGCAAATAAAGCTGCAAGCGCTTTTCCTAATTTTTCAAGACCTTTAGATTTCAACCCTTTGGTTAAGTAGTACATTGGGCCTCCATAAACTGTCCCATCTGCTTCAATATCCCTATACTTAACACCTAAAGTACATTCAACAAATTTTGACGCCATTCCTAAAAAGCCGGCAACAATCATCCAAAATGTTGCTCCTGCACCACCAATGGAAACTGCAATTGCAACTCCTGCAATATTTCCTAGTCCAACAGTTGCAGAAAGAGCTGCCGTTAAAGCTTGAAAATGACTTACTTCTCCATCATGTCCTTCAACAGCGATAGTCTCTATAGCATCACCTCCAGGTGTTGGATCACCTGCAACAGCCATTGCCTCATGATGGTCTAATTCGTCATACTTCCCTCTTACAATGTTAATAGATGTAAAGAATCCTTTAAAATTTATAAAATTAAAATAGAAAGTAAAATACGTTGCACCTAAAATCAAAGGAAAGAGCACCCAATAAATCTGCACTTCATCCGAAAATGGAATTTGGTAGAAAATGAAATCAACAAACCATCCTGTTGCATTACCAAAAGCTTGATCTATCTTTTCATCGATACCCATTTCGCCCGCCTCTTGGGCCATAGATAAAAAAGGTAATATAAATGAACAAATACTGAGAAGTTTATACTTCATAATTTATTTAATTTCTTAGTTAGTTAGGTTAGCAATATCTTAAAAATAATGTAGGTAATCAAATATATATAGCAGTTCCTTACTCAATTTGGAACATTTGGTTAAGTTTCCTTATCTGTTCTGGGCGTCCTAAAACAATTACTTTACTGTTAGGCAGCAATACCAAATCCGCTTCAGGATTTATTATATACTCTCCATCCGGGGAAATATAACCAATAATTGTACAACCTGTTTTTCTTCTTAAATCTAAATCTCTGATAGAATTACAATCTACTTTATTGGCAAAATCCTCGATGGCCAACTCTTCCAAATTTATGGTATGCTCCCCTTCCATGGATAGTTTATCCATAAAAGTTATTAAATCTGGCATAACTACTAGAGAGGCCATATGATCACCACCTATTTTATCTGGCATAATAACTTTATCAGCGCCAGCTAATAGTAATTTTTTCTGGGAGGTTACTAAAGAGGCCCTACTTATAATGAACAATTGCTTGTTCAACTGCCTTGCAGAAAGCACTACAAATAGGTTCGCTGCATCATCAGGCAAGGTTGCAATTAAATATTGAGCTTTTTCTATACCTGCGGAAATAAGCACTTCATCTTCATTTGCATCACCCTCAATAAACAAAACTTCTTCATCATACTTTTCAATCACTTCCCGATCTCTTTCTATTACAACAAAAGGTTGATTATAGGCCTTTAATCTTTCGGCTGCTTGCATTCCATTTCGGCCAAAACCACAAACAACCACATGGTTGGATAGATTATCAATTATATTTTTCACTTTCTTTTTTTTTAGAAGTTGTAATGAGTTTCTACTCAAAATATACTCGGTAATGACAGAGATTGCAAAACCAACGATAAAAACACTAGTTGTAATTAATAGAACCGTAAAAAGTTTCCCCTCTGGTCCCATAGGGCGCACTTCGGAAAAACCCACCGTAGTAACCGTAATAATG
>CBFIGW010000200.1:0-4894 GCA_965662155.1 Maribacter sp.
ACTATAATTATAATAAAAGACCGCGATATGCGGTCTTTTTTTTACCTCTTTAAAGCAAAATGTGTTTTTCGTGTTTTTGCCACTAATAAACCAGCGTCATCTTCTTCATATTCAAATCTAAACCAGTAATCTGTTGATGGCATGGGCCTACCATTAAAGGTACCATCCCAACCACCAACCGAGTCTAGTTGTTTTAATAGTTTACCGTAGCGGTCAAAAATAAAGACTACAGGGTTAGAAAGTGTTTCAATGCCCTTGATATTCCATTCATCATTAAAACCATCAGAATTAGGTGTAAAAAATTTAGGATAGGCTACTACTAAAAACTCAATGGGTTCAGTAGTACCACAACCATTTTTATCGTTGATAATAACCGTGTTTATTCCTGGAGGTACATTTAAAAATATGGGATCGTCTTGAAATTCACCCCCATTAATAGCATATTCATAATCACCATTACCCAAAACATTGAACTCAACATTGTTTTGATCCGGGTCAATGGACAAGTTTGCATCTATAATTGTTACCGGATTTGTCGGGTCCAATTCAGGAATGCCGTAATAGGTTATTAAAATACCTCCAATATCTGCCACCGTTGGTGGAGTTCCAGATGCTGTTGTAATAGTTGCGAAATATCTTCCAGAATTAGGACTAGTAACTACCAACTCTGCTCCAAAAGGACCTGTACCAGTTAAAGTAGCATCCACTGTACCATCATCTTCGTAATCTACTGTCCATTCTACATTAGCTATATCACTTCCGGCCGGTGAGCTTAAAGCACTGAGGGTGATATCTGGATCTCCTTCACAGGCATCTATGTCAAATCCTAAGAATTCATCCCTTAGAGTACAATCCAATGCAGTATTTTGATCTTGTTGTACAGAACTACCAGTAAAGGTTAACATGTATGGTTCTGGATCACCATCAAAATTGGTATTGAAATTATTTATAAGAATATAGTAAATCTCACCAGGCTCTACGTCCAACCATTCATCGTAGGTATTTTGACTACCTACTAAAAATGGAGCTCCTTCTTGTCCATTTTCCGGGTTCACCCCTATTCCCGTAAAATTGGTATTGTTAACTTCATAGTTACAACGAATTGGTTCAGAAGAGCCATCACCTATAATGGTACAAAAATTTTGCCCACTTAATTCATCATAAGGACCATAGACCGCAAAATCCCATTCCGCGGTGGGCGTGGCATTACCTCCAGAGGGTAAAGCTTCTATATCAAAACCAACCTGACCACCAGTACCTGCCCTAAATACAAACCATGAGGTATTGTTCTCTATATTGGCAGAACTTACGCTACCTTTTTCCAAACAACCTGTTTGCCTAATGACCTCAGGGTCAAAATCATCAATATCACCAGACCCATCTGCCAGCCCCATAATAGGTTGATCGGCACATACGGGAATCGCAGTTCTACAATCCGGAGAATTTTGAGCTTTGGCACTCCAAGTTAAAAGAAACAAACAACAGAATACACTAACAAGTGTTCGCATAGAATTTGGGGCTATATACATACTTCAACGTATATAATAACTAGCTTAGTGCTACTTTAGTATCCTTTATCGGATTTTTGGGCAGTTAATCGATGAAATGCATACTTAAAGCATTCAACAGAACATCTTATCTCTTAATACTGAAGTGACTATTAATGTACTTAGCTTCAACCGTAGTACCATCTGTATTGGTATAAGTTAATTTAAACCAATAATCTGTTGCTGGCAGTAATTCTCCATTAAATGTCCCGTTCCAACCGGGATCATTTTCTTTTAGTTGATAAAGTAATTTTCCAAACCTATCATAAATATGAACCACCGGATTGTCCAAGACACTCATACCACCAACAGTCCAAAAATCGTTTGTACCATCTCCATTGGGCGTAAAAAACTTAGGAAAACCAACTATTACAATATCTTCCGAAAAAGAACCACAACCATTAACATCAATAACCGTTAATGTGTGTTCCCCTGGAGAAAGGTTATTAAACATGGAATCTATTTGAGGTGGGTTACTATCCAATTGGTATTCAAAATTCCCGACCCTATCAACGAATACTTCAACGAAATTTGAATCATCCTGATATGATATTTCAATATCTGTAATTACTGGGGGACTGGAAAAAACAACCGTTACAGAACGTTCAGTTATGCAATTTTGACTTCCTGAGGCATTTAAAACGGACACGGTATAGGTGCCTGCCTGTGTTACTGTTATTTGTGATGAAGTTTGTCCCGTATCCCATGAGTAGGTATAGTTTGGGTTTGGAATTCGTTCGCCAATAGTAGCAACAGGTGTATCTTCACAAATATAAACTTCAGTAGCAAAATTAAGCTCGGGAACTTCCAATCCTCTTATTTCAAAAGATTCCGAAATATCAAAACACATAGGATTTGCTATAGAAGTTGTTCTTGCATATATAGTTTGCGACGCCATTGTTGGCTCAAAATTTTCTGGCAAAGCATTTCGATTAGTATTGGCATCATCCAAGGAACTATGAAAACTTACTTGAAATTCGTTTGCATTTTGTGTCCCAAGTGCCTCTATTTTCTTGAACGACAAATCAACTAGGGTACCATCTAGGCACACAAGTATATCTCCTAAAGAATTACTAACTGGCGAAGGTGAGAAAGCTACTTGCACCTCACTTATAATATTATTACCTGTTGGCATAATCACCAAGACCCTGTACATTCCCGATATCACCACAGGTAAAATTGGTCCACTCTCTGCAGGTATTTGTTGATATCCGTTACCCATATCCAAATACCATTCGTATCCCAAAGCACCTTCAGTTGTAGCATCTAAAATAACATTTTCGTTATCACAAGCGGCAATCGGTGGGCCTAACAAATTATTAATAATAGAACAATCCAATGCCGTATAAGGAAACTCAACAAAAATATTACCTGAAAACTGTATTGAAAATCCAGAATTGTTATTACTGAAATTATTGATAAAAAGATAGTATTCTTCTCCCGGTGCTACTTGCAACCAATCATCATATTGGAAGTTATCATCTCCCGTTGGATCTTCTCCAAATCCTGTGTACGTATTATTATCGGAATTATCAAAATAATTACACCGTAAAGGCTCTCCTAAATCATTACAATCATCCGCTCTGTACAATGCAAAATCCCAATCTTCGGAAACATCAAATCCTATGTTAATTCCCAATTGACCACTTTCACCAGTTATAAATCGGTACCAAGCAGAATTTGATTCAATTGGAGCGGTAGCTTGAGCTATACAACCTGTAACCGAAGCCCCATTAAAATCATCTAAACCGTAACCATTGGTACCGCCATTTATTGGTGTATTGTTACAAATAGGAATAGCATTTGAACAATCCGGAGATACTTGGGCATTTAGTCTAAAATAAACTAGTAGAAAAAGTATAGAAAATGCAACACTAAATCGTGTCATAATTAATTTATGATTTGGAAAACTAAAAATAACACTAGCCTAGCCTTAACACTAATTTATGTTGTGTATAACCCCTGTAGTGCTATAAAGTGCCACATATTGTATATCTTTGCTCCCACTTTTATATAAAAATAAATGAAAATTAAGGGTACATTGGAAGATCATTTTGAGCAGTTGGGAGATGACCATATTTCCTCATCTGAAGAAACCCCATTACGCAAAGATGCCTTTGTCTTAGGTGATGACGAAAAAATTGCAAGAATAAAGGATAATGTTCGTGAAATAATGTTAACCCTTGGTTTAGACTTAGAGGATGACAGTTTAAAAGGTACACCAAACAGAGTGGCAAAAATGTTTGTTAATGAAATCTTTGGAGGTTTACATCCGGACAAAAAACCAAAATCCTCTACGTTTGACAATAAATACAAATATGGAGAAATGCTTGTTGAGAAGAACATAACGCTGTACTCAACTTGTGAGCACCACTTGTTACCTATTGTGGGCCGTGCGCATGTGGCCTATATTTCCAAGGGAACAGTGGTTGGATTGTCTAAAATGAACCGTATTGTAGATTATTTTGCAAAAAGACCCCAAGTACAAGAAAGGCTAAACATACAAATTGTAAGAGAGCTTCAAGATGTATTGGGCACCAAAGATGTCGCTTGTGTTATTGATGCCAAACATTTATGTGTAAACTCCAGAGGTATTAGAGATATTGAAAGTAGCACCGTTACAGCTGAATATGGTGGTAAATTCAAGGACGAAGCCATAAGAAAAGAATTTTTGGAGTATATTAACATGGATACAAAATTCTAACCATCTACCTCCTTTACAATGCAACTGTACGAACAACACTCACTTAAAGTACATAATTCACTTACAGGTAAAAAAGAAATATTTACACCATTGAACGACGGCCATATTGGTATGTACGTATGTGGTCCAACTGTGTACAGCAATGTACATTTAGGAAATTGCCGCACGTTCATGTCCTTTGATATGATCTTTAGATACTTTCGTCATTTAGGATATAAAGTTAGGTATGTTCGTAACATTACAGATGCAGGCCATTTGGTAGATGATGCTGAAGACGGTGAGGACAAAATCGCCAAAAAAGCACGTTTAGAGCAATTAGAGCCCATGGAGGTAGTGCAAAGGTATACCGTGGATTTCCATAATATTTTAGAGAAATTTAATTTTTTACCGCCTAGCATAGAACCTACGGCAACGGGGCATATCATTGAACAGATTGAGATTATTAAGGAAATCCTAGATAAAGGATATGCTTACGAAATCAACGGCTCTGTTTATTTTGATGTTGTAAAGTTTAATGAATCCAATGATTACGGTAAATTAAGTGGCCGTAAATTGGAAGATATGATTGCCAATACAAGAGAGCTTACCGCACAGGATGATAAGAAAAGCCCGCAAGATTTTGCACTTTGGAAAAAGGCAGAAC
>CBFIGW010000201.1:0-4839 GCA_965662155.1 Maribacter sp.
TCATCTTCAGCTCCAAAATCCTTTACCCCAGTTGGATTAGCAATACTTTCATACGCCCTTGCCACATGATTAGGAACAATATCTATGATTACTTTCATACCAACATCATGCGTACGCTTAACCAACTCTTTGAATTCTTCTAATCTATTTTCAGGTTGAATAGCCAAATCCGGATTCACATTGTAATAATCCTTAACAGCATAAGGGGATCCGGCCCTTCCTTTAACTACATTGGGATCGTCATTGGAAATACCATATTTAGTATAGTCCCTAATAACCGCATGATGCGGAACGCCGGTATACCAAATATGAGTAACTCCCAAGGCTTTTATTTCAAGAAGTGCTTTCTCGGTGAAATCGGCAAATTTACCAACACCATTCTCTTCTATGGTTCCCCAGGGTTTATTATTTGTATTGGTGTTTCCAAATAATCTAGTAAAGACATGATAAATTACCTTCTTCCTTTTCATTACTTATTCTCAATATTCAAGATCAAACAGAAAACTAGTGGCTCCCAAGGGTTACTTACACCTCAACTATTTGATCCGGAACCAATACTATTTTCTTGTCATTAACCCTAATGGAAACTTCGTTTTCACCTCTTAATTCAAAAGTAACTTTTTCCGCAGAAACGGTAATTTTTATAATTCTATTTCTAAAGTTTACCTTAAATGAATATGTTTTCCACTGCCTAGGAATTTGGGGAGTAAAACATAATTTATCATTTAAAATTCTCATGCCACCGAAACCTTCAACAATACTCATCCAAGTACCTGCCATGGATGTAATGTGTAATCCTTCCTCAACTTCTTTGTTATAATCATCCAAGTCTAATCGCGATGTACGCAAATAAAACTCATAAGCCTGTTGCATACGACCTAGTTTGGCAGCTTGTATACTATGAACGCATGGTGACAATGAAGATTCATGAACCGTAAAAGGCTCATAAAAATCAAAGTGCTTTTCTAAATCCTTTTGAGTGAAATGATCTTCAAAAAAATAGAAACCCTGAAGTACGTCTGCTTGCTTAATATAGGGCGATCGCAAAATTCTATCCCAACTCCATTTTTGGTTTATTGGCCTTTCTGTTTTTTCTAAGTCCGTAACCTTTACCAATTCTTTATCCAAGAAACCGTCTTGTTGTAAAAAGACACCATACCCATTGTCATATGGGAAATACATTTGTTCAGCTACTTTTTGCCATTGCTCACATTCTAGCTCGGTAAGCTTAGTTTTCCCAATAATTCTACCGTAATCTTCTGGATAGCCGTCCTTAACCTTTTTCAATTGTTCCAAGGTGTACTCGATACACCATTTGGCCAAGTAATTCGTATACCAATTATTATTTACATTGTTCTCATATTCATTGGGACCTGTAACTCCCAAAATCACGTATTTATTTTTGTGTTCAGAAAAATTTGCTCGTTGAAACCAAAATTTGGCTATACCAATTAAAACTTCTAGGCCCATTTCTGGTATATAGCTATAATCACCAGTATATCTATAATAGTTATAAATAGCAAAGGCAATAGCTCCATTTCTATGAATTTCCTCAAAAGTGATTTCCCATTCGTTATGGCATTCCTCTCCGTTCATGGTTACCATAGGGTATAGTGCCGCTCCATTTTGAAAACCTAATTTACTGGCATTTTCTATAGCTTTATCTAGATGATTATACCTATATTTCAATAACTTTCTGGCTACATTATCATCTTTGGTGGCCATATAAAAAGGAATACAATATGCCTCGGTATCCCAATAGGTACTTCCGCCATATTTTTCCCCAGTAAATCCTTTTGGTCCGATATTAAGTCTGGAGTCTGTTCCCAAATAGGTTTGGTTTAATTGAAAAATATTAAAACGAATACCTTGTTGCGCCTTTACATCACCTTCAATAACAATATCACTCATTTCCCAAATTGCCGCCCATGCCGCTTTTTGTTTTTTCAGCAAAGCATTAAATCCTATTTCTGATACATCATCCAAAACAGATTCTGCGACAGTTTTCAAGTTTTGATTGTCATGATTTCTAGAAACAGTATACCCACCATATTTTAGTAAGGTAAGACTATTGCCCTTTTCAACTTTTTGTGTAAATTTTAAAGCCACATAAGTGTCATCCGTTTTTCTTTCTCCTACATTAATTTTAGCATCATTATAAAGTAACGACGCTTGCATGAATGTGCAGGTCTTAAAATTGGTCTTCATGGTATGCGCCTCAATAAAGGCTCTATCTTCCTGAACTTGGGTATTTGTAGTGTTCCAGAATTTGTCGTCCCAGTTACTATCTTCATTGGTAATGCCGCTATCCAAATAAGGCTCAAAAACCACTACGGCATTCGTATTTAATACTTTGACCTTATAGGATATCGCCCCAACTTCATCAAAATCTAAGCTTAAAAAACGTAAAGCTTCAACATAAACTTCCACAGAATTGGAAAGGGTTGCATTAAAACTTCGTTTATACCAGCCTTCTTTCATATTTAGCTCGCGTTTGTAATGGCTCACCTTACAAGTGGCCAAATCCAAATAAACATCATTAACACTTACCTTAATCCCTATCCAATTTGGTGCATTAAGGACTTTGGCAAAATACTCCGGATAACCATTTTTCCACCAACCCACGCGGGTTTTGTCGGGGTAATATACACCTGCGATATAACTGCCTTGAAAAGTATCGCCCGTATATGTTTCCTCGAAATTGGCACGTTGCCCCATGGCACCATTGCCAATACTAAACAAGCTTTCAGAAGATTTTACCTGTTCTGCATCAAACCCTTCTTCAATAATAGACCATGGGTCTGCTTTTATATAGTCCTGATTCATAAAATTAATGTTGATTATAGCTTAACAAAAAAGCCAATATTGTATTGTAGGTTTTTGTATTAAATGTAAAAGACTTTTATGTATTTGGCTCTAAACTTAAAAGCTTATCCAAAAACAAATCATCTATTTGCGTAAAGTCTTGAAAATTAAATTTTGCCTCTATCAATACATCCTCATGACCTATACCAATACTTATCATTCCGGCATTATTAGCGGCTTTGATACCAGCAACGGCATCTTCAAAAACCACACAGTTTTGTGCAGGAACATTCAGTTTATTGGCGGCAATTAAAAAAACTTCTGGATCAGGCTTAGCTTTGGTTACATTATTCCCATCAACTATAGCGTCAAAATAATGCAACAACTCTACTTTTTCTAGTATGGGTCTAGCATTCTTGCTTGCCGAACCTAGTGCAATGGGTATATTTTTATCTTTTAAATATTTAAGTACCCTAGGTACATCTGGCAATATTTCAGAAGCATCCATTTTTTCTATATATGCCAAATAGTCTACATTTTTAACTGTCATCCATTTATTAAACTGTTCTTGGGTTGCATCAATACCACCAATCTCCAATAGGATTTCTAAACATCTCTTTCTACTAACACCCTTAAACATTTCATTTTGTGCATGTGTAAATTCAAAACCAAGTTCATTGGCAAGTTTTTTCCATGCCAAATAATGATACTTAGCCGTATCCACTATTACACCATCCAAATCGAATATAAATCCTATTTTTTGCATTTTTAATTAAATGATTTATTAATTGTTGACTCCCTTTTTATTAACGTTGCGGGAATTACCTTGGTTATAAATGTTTCTTCTTCCTCATTTAAATCACTTTCAATTCTCTCAATCAAAAGTTTTGCCGCCGTTTCACCCATAATATCACCGTGCTGCGCAATTGTGGTTAACCTTGGTTTAGAATATTTTGATAAAATCCCATCCGTAAAACCTATAAATGCTATATCTTTTGGCACCTGTAAACCTATTTTTTGAACTATATCCATACAGCGGATGGCAAAGATCTCATTTACGCACAAAACCGCATCAATAGTATTGGATTCAAAAAAACCTTTTATTAATGAATCGTTCGCATTATCATAAGGTAATGTCAATATTAGATCCTCTCTAAACACAAATCCATTATCATCTAAAGCCCTTGCATATCCCTGTGCCCTAGATACACTTACATTAAAATAATCCTCCGTGGTGACCAAGGCTATATTCTTTCTGCCAGAATCCGATAAATAGGAAACTGCCTTATAGGCAATCTCCTCATCATTTAAAATAACTTTATCACAAGCTATTTCATCTGTTACACGATCAAATAAAACTAAAGGAATACCTTGACCTGTAACTTCCCGTAAATGATTGAAGTCATTTTTTGATTGTGTTTCTGCCGAAAGAGACATTATAAAACCATCTATACTCCCATTTGCCAATAAATCCATATTAATAACTTCCTTATCAAACGACTCATCAGAAACGCATATAATTACATTATATCCTCTAGTATTTGCATATTTCTCAATTCCCCTAAAAACAGTGGTAAAGAAATGGTGGACAATATCTGGTATAATTACCCCAATATTTTTTGTCCTTTTATTTTTTAAACTAAGCGCAATATTATTAGGCCTATAATTGTAAAGTTTAGCAAATGCCTGTATTTTATCCTTGGTATCCCTACTAATTTCCTCGCTATTCTTTAATGCCTTGGAGACAGTGGAAATAGAAACATCCAATTCCCTCGCAATATGCTTTAATGTTATCTTTTTTTTCAACAATAGTGGATATTTAAAAAGTTAGTTAAAGTGAAATTAAATTTTCTTAGGTTATTTAGCAATCCACAGTTTACTTTTTAAGGAATACTCTAAATCTAAACGATTAAACCATGAAAATTAAAAATCCTTATCTTTGTAAAATATTATAAATTCATAATCTAAGACTATTACTATTACCAATCAAATAATTTATTTGATATTGCATTGCTAAACTGTCAATTTTATAAA
>CBFIGW010000202.1:0-4831 GCA_965662155.1 Maribacter sp.
AACTTGGCCCACATTTGTGTTTTGATTTATGGTCGATTTAGACGGAGAACGTCTTTTATGTTCTGCAATAATGCCAGAAGCACTTTGTCTTAAGGCAGTGGATAAAGAAGGACAATCCCTATTGAATAAATAGTATTTTTCTAGTTGATTGTTGGTGATGATCGTCTTTTTTAACGCTACTTCCTTTCGTTTATCGGCTACTATTTTATCTAATATATTCATTGGGCACTAATTGCTTGTAATTTTTTTAAAGCGTCTAATCCTTTGCCGCCTAATAAAGATTCTTTGGCTTTTTCAAAACCTTCTTTTGGTGTAATTCCATTAATCGTAGCGATTGCAACACCGGCATTGGCGCAAACTACATTGTTTTGAGCTTCGCTACCTTTGCCATGTAATACATTTAAGAAAATCTGCGCAGACTCTGCTACATCCTCACCACCTACAATGTCTTTGGCGGCAATACTGGAAACACCGAAATCAGATGGTTTTAGGATGGCTTCAGAACCATTGGAAATGGTTTTTGTGTCTCCTGTTAAACTAATTTCATCATAACCATCCAAAGCATGTAATACCGTGAAGTTCTTATCCGTATTCTGATAGAGATAACCATACATTCTCGCCAATTCTAAGTTGAACACCCCTACCATTTGGTTTTTGGGAAAAGCAGGATTAACCATTGGCCCCAACATATTAAAAAAGGTTTTAACGGCAAGTTCTCTTCGGATCGGAGCTACGTTTTTCATGGCCGGATGAAACAAAGGAGCATGTAAAACACATATGCCGGTTTCTTCGATTGATTTTTTAAGAAAATCTGCCTCATTACTGAATTTAATGCCTAGAAATTCCATAACGTTGCTGCTTCCACACTTTGACGAAACTCCGTAATTACCATGCTTGGTAACCTTTATGCCGGCGCCTGCCGTTACGAATGAAGATAATGTAGAGATGTTGAAAGTATCTTTTCCATCACCGCCTGTTCCACATAAATCAATTGGATTATAATCTGATAGATCTACCGCCAAACAAAGTTCTAATAAGGCATCGCGAAAACCTTCCAATTCCTCAATAGTTACGCTACGCATCATATATACCGTTAAAAAAGCGGCAATTTGACTTGTATTGTACTCGCCTTTGGCAATATTTACCAATACCTGTTTGGCATCATCTTTAGCGAGTATTTCGTGATTGATAAGTTTGTTTAATATGTCTTTCATTTTTTCAACCAGTTTTTGAGCATTTGTTTGCCATCAGGTGTCAATACCGATTCTGGGTGAAACTGTACCGCCCTTATATCATAATCTTTATGTCTAATGGACATTATTTGACCATTTTCATCTAAAGAAGTAGCTTCTATACATTCCGGTAAATTAGGGTCAACTACCCAGGAATGATACCTGCCCACTTCAATTTCCTTTGGTAAGCCAACAAAAATATAATCATCTTTAACAATATTTATTTTTGTAGATATACCATGGTACACTTGATCTAGGTTTACCAAACACCCGCCAAAAACTTCAGCAATGGCCTGTTGACCTAAGCAAACACCAAATATTCTTTTCGTTGCTCCGTATTTTTTTATAATTGGTTTTAGCAAACCAGCTTCGTCTGGAATTCCTGGACCAGGCGACAATACGATTTCGTTAAAGGAATTTACGTCATCCAAAGAAAGTTGGTCGTTACGTTTTACGACAACTTCACAATCCAAATCTTCTAAATAGTGCACAAGGTTATATGTGAAGCTATCGTAATTATCTATCATTAATATCTTTCTTCCCATCTAGATAGTTTCAGCAATTTCCAGAGCTTTGGTCAAAGCCCCTAATTTATTATAAGTTTCTTGTAATTCATCCTCTGGTTCTGATGCAGCAACCAATCCGGCTCCAGCTTGGTAATGTAGTTCGTGATTTTTACTTAGAAAAGTACGGATCATAATAGCATGGTTAAAATTGCCATTGAAATCCATAAACCCGATAGCGCCACCGTAATACCCGCGACTTGTTTTTTCGTATTTCTCGATCAATTGCATGGCCATATGTTTTGGAGCACCGCTTAAAGTTCCTGCAGGGAAAGTGTCCGCTACTATTTTTAAAGTAGAAATATCCTGTTTTTTTATTCCTGTAACTTTTGAGACCAAGTGGATTACATGCGAGAAATATTGTACTTCTCGATAGGTGTCTACCTTCACCATATTTCCATTTCTACTTAAATCATTCCTTGCCAGATCAACCAACATTACATGTTCACTGTTCTCTTTCTCGTCATTAGCTAATTGTTTGGCCAACTCCGCATCTTTCTCGTCATTACCTGTACGTTTATACGTGCCGGCAATAGGGTGTATTTCTGCTTTACCATCTTTTACAATCAGTTGCGCTTCCGGAGAACTACCAAAAATTTTGAAATCACCATAATCAAAAAAGAACAGATATGGAGATGGGTTAATAGACCTTAAGGCTCTATAAACGTTAAATTCGTCACCCTTGAACCCTTGAGAGAATCTTCTTGATAATACCAATTGGAATACATCTCCGCGCTGACAATGTTTTTTGGCCAAAGCTACATGTTCCTTATATTTTTCATCGGCCAAGTTAGTTTTAACCTCACCTTCTTTTGTGAAATTGTACGATGCAAATGTTCTTACTTTTAGTACCTGTTCCAATTCTGGAATATTGTTTTCAGATTCAAAACAATGGGAAAAAAGGTAAGCCTCGTTTTTAAAATGATTTATGGCAATAACATTTTGGTATACCGCGTAATAAATATCTGGAATGGAAATAGAACCCTCTTTTTTTGAAAGTTCTATATCCTCAAAATAACGTACTGCATCATAGGCCATAAAGCCAAAGAGCCCGTTGGTTATGAACTTAAAGTCTTGATTGGTTATTTCAAAACATTTGGCAAAGTCATCGATTTCTTGAGTAACATCAATCTCCGGAGTAATATCATTGATTATTTTAGAGCCATCTGGAAATTCCTTGGTAATCTTTTCATCCTGTACTTTAATGGATGCGATTGGGTTACAGCAGATATACGAAAAACTATTATCATTAGCATGATAATCACTACTTTCCAAAAGAATACTATTTGGAAATTTATCCCTTATTTTTAAGTAAACACTGACGGGAGTAATGGTGTCCGCCAGAATTTTTTTTGAATGTGTTGTTAATGTAAAAGACATAAGAATGGCTGTAAATTAAAAAAGGCTTGTCGTGATGACAAGCCTCTATATTATTATTAATGGAGTACTAGCTCACGAATGTTGTCGTAAGTTGTTCCACCACCAAGTATTTTTCATTGTTTTCATTGTATCAAATATAGAAAGGAAATTTAAAGACACAAATTTTTTTAATAAAAATAAAAAATCCCCTTGAAATTATTTCAAGGGAATTTTCATTATCTAATCTTTGTTAATTATTGAATGCCAATCTATAATGCCAAATCAACAACTAAATCAAATTCGTCATATATGGTTTTGTCTCCTAAGTTATCAAAGAAACTTCCAGAACCATAACGAACATCAAATTCAGCTCTGTCTACTTTTAGAGTTGCCGTTGCTTTATTTTCGTAAACAGACACTACAAAAGTTACTGGCTTTGTGGTTTCTTTAATAGTTAAGTTACCCTGTACTGAGTATGAATTCTTGTTCATTGGCTCCACAGATGTGAATACCAATTTAGCTGTTGGGTGTGATGCCACGCCGAAGAAATCATCAGATTTTAAGTGTCCTTCTAATTTTTCTTTACCATTACCGGCCGTCATGTCAGAATTGGTAATCGTAGTCATATCCACTACGAATTCTCCGCCTGTCAATTTTTTGCCATCCATCATAAGATGACCAGATTTTAAGGCTATAGTTCCTTCATGGGAGCCAGTTACTTTGTAGCCCTTCCAAGTAATTGTACTTTCACTAACCTTAACTTCTTTTTTTTCTTCTTTGATTGGGGTAGTTGCGGTTGCTGAGTAACCAAATACTACTGCTAATACTAAACTTAATACTGTCTTTTTCATGTTTTTAATTTAATTGTTATTGTTATATAGTTTAAATGTGTGTGAATAATTCTTCTTTGGGATACCTTACTTTAGGGTAATTTTGAGTTTCATCTTCGTTAGAACGATACCCTATGGCCAGAACTACTAGTGAGCTAAGGTTGCCATCTTGTAATTCTAAAATTTCATCATATTTATTTTTCTCAAAACCTTCTATAGGGCATGTGTCTATTTTTAAGTCCGCAGCTACGGTCATCAAATTTCCTAAAGCAAGATATACTTGTCTTGCAGTCCAACTATCTTTTTGAACATCTGACAAATTCATTAAATTGGATTTCATAAAATTAGAATATCCTTTAATAGAATCTTCTTCAAGGCCTCTTGTGGTTATTACATTTTTTAAATAATCATCTATTAACTCTTCGCCAAAAGTTTCTTTGTTGGCAAAAACCAGGAGGTGGGATGCTTCGGTTATTTGAGACTGATTCCATGAAGCAGGTTGTAATTGTTTTCTAATTTCAGGATTCTCGATCACAAAAATATGATACGGTTGTAAACCATAGGAAGAAGCGCTTAGTCGAGTGGCTTCTAATAAGGTTTCCAAGTCTTCAGAGCTTATTTTTTTGGCGTTGTCAAATTTTTTGGTGGCATAGCGCCAGTTTAGTTGTTCAATAATCTTGTTCATTAGTATATCTAAAATTTATCAAATAATCTATTTAGTTCCATTAGCTCTGTTTCAGAGAAATTAATTAGAATCTGTTTTTCAGATTCAATTATTATGCCATCTATTTTTGATAGAAAGTCTAAGCCTTGAGTAGTTATCTGTATTTCAACTTTTCTTCGGTTT
>CBFIGW010000203.1:0-4706 GCA_965662155.1 Maribacter sp.
CTTGAAGCATCCATTTTCGCCAAGCACCTTCCATACGTTTCCTTAACTGAAGTGCTCTAAGTAGCATCAAAAATGAATAACATAAAAAGATTACTGCTATTAAACCAAATTTAAGTTCGCCGGGAGGCAGAGTTTTTATTACTGTAAATACTACGACAATACAAGCAAAAGTAGCCAAGAATTTTGGCATGGACCACCACTCCTTAAAATAACGCCATATAATACTGCGATACCTTTTGGACATGGCTTTTCTGCGTTGGGTAATAACATCCTGAAAACCAAATACACCAAATTTTTTGAACTCTCGATTTCTGGCTTCTTTAAAAGTGAGACTGGAGTTCTCTTTCCATTGTTCTTCGATACCATTGGCCAAATGGTCCACCAACTCTGTCTGTAGATCATAATGGTCCACATAGTGCTTGCGCGTGAAGCGGTATAGTTCTTCTATTTGGTCTTGGGATAACTTCATTCTATAGAAATTATTGAATACTCCATTTAGGGTTTACCAACTGCTGCATACTGCGGATAAATTCTTCTAATTCCGCTAATCGGTTTAAGGTTTCCTTTTGACCGGTTTCCGTTAGTTTGTAATATTTCCGGAGCCTGTTGTCTACTTTAGCAACTTCAACCTCAAGTAAACCTTCGGCTTCTAGTTTATGTAATGCAGGGTATAAAGCGCCCTCGGTAATCTTTAATTCGCCTTGGGTAATCTTTTTAACCTTCTGGGTTATTTCATAACCGTACATCTTACCCTCCTTATCCAACAACTTTAAGATTATGGTATTAAGACTTCCCGTATATAATTTTGAATTTGCCATTTTTCCTGTACAATTCAATTTTTCCATGATTAATATACATAATTTTCTTATGCATAAGTTTTTTAGGTATATATTTTTGATGTTTCCGTTTTATATCGCCACTTCAATGCTTAATTTTGTAACCTTTTTAAATACGTTGGATAATTATGGCAGATTTTCATCCCCTTACAGTAAAACAGATAAAAAACTTAACCCCAAGTTCGGTGGCCGTCACTTTTGAAATTCCAAAAGAACTGATACAAAACTTTAATTTTACAGCGGGACAATACATTACTATTAAAAAAGAAATCAAAGGAAAAGAGCTCAGAAGAGCTTACTCTATTAGTTCTTCCCCAAAAAAAGACAGTATTACGGTAGGCATAAAGAAAGTTGACCGAGGTGGATTTTCAGATTATGCCAATACCAAAATACAGGTTGGCGATATTCTAGAAGTAATGGAACCAGAAGGTAGGTTTGTATTTAAACCAACCGGCGGTGTGCAAAATATTGCTGCGTTTGCTGCAGGTAGTGGTATTACACCTATTATGAGTATAGCCAAAACAGTTTTGGACGGTAACCCTAAAAATACGTTTGTACTGGTATATGGCAATAAATCGTATGAGGAAACCATGTTCTATACAGATTTGGTTAAACTGCAATTGGAATATACCAATAGGTTTTTTGTTTATTTCACTAATAGTCAGGCAAAAGAGGAAAAAGCATTATTTGGCCGTATAGATACATCTACCGTTAACTATGCCTTAACAAATAAGCATAAGAATATTTCTTTTGATGGGTATTACCTCTGTGGTCCTGAAAAAATGATTCATTTGGTAAAGGATACGCTTTTAGATAATGAAGTGGCAGAGGACAAAATACACTTTGAACTTTTTACGGCAACCGAAATAAAAGAAGAACTGCCTTCACTTCCTGAAGGCCAAACCGCATTGAAGGTTATTGTGGATGATGAGGAATTTGAGCTACAAATGGATAAAAAGATGACGGTATTAGATGCCGTTCTCAAAGAAAATATTGATGCGCCCTACTCTTGTCAAGGTGGAGTTTGCAGTAGTTGTATAGCGAAAATTAAAGAAGGTAAAGCAGAGATGACCATGAACCAAATCCTAACAGATGGTGAGATTGCCGATGGTTTTGTCCTTACGTGCCAAGCGCATCCTACCACTCCAACCCTTATTGTGGATTATGATGATGTTTAATATGTAATTGTTAATTAAAAAACTAAATGCTATGTACTATTTACTCGATACTTTATACTACCTGTTCATACGCTCCAAAGCTCTAACTGCCTTTTCATAACCAATGGCATAGGCCTTTTCTATTCCTTTTTTGTCTAAAATACCAATCTGTTCCAATTCATGGGGCTCTATAACCAAATCACAACTGTTTATTTTTTTTCGATTGATGGCATAGATCATAAGTCCTGTTACCCTACCTGTTAACTGTAAGGAATTTTTCAAATGCTTTTTTTCTACTTTAGAAACAATTGAAACATTACTGCCAATTACATAATCAACCGTATCAATTATAGGTTCCAAAGGAAAATTGTTCATAATGCCACCATCGGCATGTAACATGCCTTGATAATGTATTGGACTAAAAACCGGCGGGAGTGCCGCAGAAGCCAGTAAAGGTTTGATCAATTCCCCTTTGTCTATAAAAACTTCTTCTCCATTTTCCAAGTTGGTAGCAACAATGGTCAAAGCTTTGGATAAACCTTCAAAACTATCATCCGGAAAATACTGTTTAAAGCTATCCGCGTACCTTTCTGTATCTAAAAGTCCGGGCTTGGCAATGGCAAAAAAATTATATTTAAATAGTGGTGTTTCCTTAAAAAACCGGAGCATGTCCAAAATAGAAGTGTTATTGGCGTACAAAGCACCAACTAGGGCACCTACACTACTGCCGGCAACCGTTTTAGCCTCCAAACCAAACTCCTGCATGGCTTTTATAACACCAATATGTGCCATACCACGTACACCACCACCTGATAGAACAAGTCCTATTTTCTTGGAATTTAAATGGGTGAAGTTTTCTGTTGCTTTCATAAAAAATGCCGTACAGATTTTAAATCTGTACGGCATCAAAATTAACTAAATACTCCCTTAAGATTCTAATCCAAAAGCATAATAATATTTACTGCCATCTGGATAAACGCCTTCTATCATAACCCCTCCTTTTTTATTTTCAAGGATTTTTGCTACATCCTCAACAGATGCTACATGTTTACCATCGATACGGGTAATAATAAAACCTTCACGCATTTGTGTTTCCTTTCTGATCTTTCCTGGATAGAGTTTACTTACTTGCACCCCGCCCTCTAAATTCAACTTTTTGGCCAAATCCTTGTCCAAGGTTTCAAAATCAGCCCCCAAAAGATTAAGCACTTCCTTTTTTTCCTTTTTAATGATGCCAAATCCACCCTCCGAATTCATTAAGGTAACTGTAAATTCTTTTTCTTTACCGTTTCTATTTACCAAAACAACAACCTCATCTCCAGGTCTTTTTCCAGCAACAATTTCTTGTAATCTTGGTGAAGTCTGGGTTTCAATTCCATTTACTTCCAAAATAATATCGCCTGCCTCAATTCCTGCTTTAGCGGCTGCACTCTCTTCACCAACTTGCTCTACCCAAACACCGTTGGTAAAATCTACGTCTTTTTCTTTGGCAAGGTTGCTATCCATAGTTCTAATAGAAACTCCCAACATACCTCTTTGTACATTACCATATTTTAAAAGATCTTCTACCACTTTGGTCACAATATTACTTGGCACGGCAAAACCATAACCGGTGTAGGTGCCGGTTCTACTAGCGATAGCAGTATTGATACCAACCAGATTACCATCTAAGTTTACTAACGCACCACCACTATTACCGGGATTGATGGCAGCATCGGTCTGAATGAAACTTTCCACGGCAAAACGATCCCTATTAATATTGATATTTCTAGCCTTTGCACTCACAATTCCTGCTGTAACGGTGGAGTTTAAGCCTAGGGGGTTACCTACTGCCAATACCCATTCACCGACCTCTACATCATCGGAATTCACTAATGCCATAGTTTTTAAATTATCAGCTTCTATTTGCAACAAGGCCAAATCTGTAGTTGGGTCCGTTCCAATGACCTTGGCCTTATAAGATTCATTGTTATATAGGGTAACCTCTACCTCATCTGCATTATCAATTACATGGTTATTGGTTACGATATACCCTTTATCATTAATAATAACTCCAGAACCAGTACCCACTCTTGGTTGGGATTGCATCCCGTTGGGTGATTGTCCCTTGAACATATCGCCAAAAAACTCCTTAAAAGGATCGGGTAGTTCTCGCGCTCCTTGATTACCATATTGCGAATTACTTTGTGTGGATTTAATGTGTACTACAGCATCAAGCACCTTGTCAGAAGTCTCAGTAAAATCCAATGGTGTTATATTGCCTTCGCTATCTGCTGTATATAACACATTTTTGGTGGGCACATCTATCACCTGTACCGTATCTTTTTTAGTTTCGTCTTGGATTATTTTATTTAAGCCAATTACACCAAGACTTACAGCTAAAGCTATACTGGCAGAAATAAAGTACATTTTCCATGCACTTTTTTGGGTTTTGTTTGTTTTCATATACTATAATTTTTGTTTTTGTTTTTTCAACTTCAAGATTTGCAATTCCTGTGCCATTTCTAGATTAGAAATACCTAAAATTATTTTAAATTTTGATGAAATTTTAAGTCTTTGTTTAGACTATTCGGTCGGTTTTAAGAAAAAAAACAAAAAATATTGAAAGGTATGTGCATTTAAACGACTTTTCTTAGAAGAACAAGTTATATCATGAGTTAATATAGATTATTCTGACACGAAACAACAGACTGCATAGTTGGATTCTGCCATT
>CBFIGW010000204.1:0-4702 GCA_965662155.1 Maribacter sp.
TTATTTGGGTTGAAATGGAAATTTAAAAGTGCTGTACAGAAAAAATTAAAACGTATTTAGAAGCATATTCAACGCTAGGTATTTCAATTTGATAAAGAATATAGCCATGATAAAATTATTTAGAAAAAATAGACTAGAAATGCTAACTAAAAAAAAGTTCACCAACTATTTTGCTTACGCAACCGGTGAAATTATTCTTGTCATTGTTGGTATTCTTATAGCATTGGCAATTAATGAACATTCCAATAGCAAGAAGAAATTAGAGTTGCGGAATTCATACCTAACTCAGTTAAATGATGAAGCGGATCGCAACCTAAAAAAATTGACCCTTCTTGATGATGAGGCAGCTACTATGCTTAAAGAATTAGATTCAGTATTCAAAATGGTATTAATTAAAGATTACAAAAACCCAAAGTTATCATCAAAATCGTTTTTTCTAATTATTTCTAAAAAGTTTTATCCAGTAAGCATAACCTATGAAAATTTAAAATTTTCTGGTGATTTAAAACTATTCGATGATCTAAACTTACGTAACGCTATCTCTGAAACCTACGAAACATTTAATCCTATAGAAAAACTTGAAGCTTCAGAACAGCAAGCAATCGAAGCGTACTATGAGAATTTTTTAATGCCGAAGGTTAAATTCAGGGAGATGGGCATTTCGTCGGATACTTACGGAAAAGACATTTATTTTGAAAATATGGTCTTGACCAGGATAACTACAATAGCACAAAACCAAGAGGCTTATGGCAATGCTATTGAATCATTAAAAAACTTGAAAAATACGTATGCTGAATTACGAAATACAAATGAATAACTCAGAAAAATTTAATATCGAATAGTAAACATCAATTTAAACAATCAAAAAACGAACAATCATGAAAACAATTAAAATGAAAACACTCAAAAAACAATTTTTATTAAAAATGGCTTGGGTAGCCTTTGCATTAGTATCAAGTATAACATATGCACAAAACACAAATTCAGAAACAACTACACAAAGGGATGGTTTTATCTTCGAATTCCAAGTAGGTGGAGGCATTATCAGTATAGAAGATAGTGCTGGTAATCAAACATTTGACAATGCACAGGGAACCTTCGTGTTTCCAGATTTAAAATTGGGCTATATGTTAAATGAAAATCTTGCCATCACTGCCGCTATGCCAGGAAATATATACAAATTTCAAGAAAATGACAGGAACTTTGGAGGTTTTATTCCATCGTTACAATATTGGGTAAAAGATAGATGGTGGATTCATGGTGGAATTGGTCTAGCTATAGATTCACCGGCACTATATGATATTAAAGACGATGTAAATGACGATTGGAACTTTGGCTGTGCCGTAATGGCAAGTACTGGTTACGAAATTTATAAAAAGAAAAACTTCGCACTAAATGTGCAGTCTAAATTGGTTTTGGGTCGTGCGTCTTTAGATGGAGATGCACACAGAGATGCAGTACTCTTTAATATAGGGTTAGGCTTTAGCTGGTTCTAAGTTTAAATAATAATCCCATTAAAAAGAAACTTTATATAATTATGAATACAAGAACATTCCAAAAGCTTGGCGGATTGTGCTCAATTTCACTTGGGTTGATCTACATCATAGCATTTATCGTTTATGGTGGAATATTAGAATATCCAAAAACGGATGCAACGGAAACTGAAAGAATACATTTCTTGTCAGACAACTATGTAATGCTATCAACAATAAACTTTATAAGTTATGTCTTATTTGGAATTTTGCTAGCTGTATTAGTTGTGGCATTATACCAGAAAATAAAAAATTATTTGCCCAATATTTCGATACTGGCCTCTGTTTTTGGAGTAATCTGGGTTGGCTTGGTCATAGCTAGTGGAATGATTGCGAATATCGGACTTAATGCCGTTATTGACATTGGAATTGAGGAGCCACAAAAGGCGATATCAATCTGGTCAAGTGTTGGTATAGTTTCAGAAGGACTTGGTGGAGGCAATGAAATTGTTGGAGGTATTTGGGTATTACTTTTAAGTTTTGCAGCTTTAAAATATTCGTTGTTCTCAAAAAAATTAAACTATTTAGGATTTCTTGTTGCCCTGGCAGGCATTCTAACTATTTTTCCTTTTGACGTATTCAAAGAAATTTTTGGAATTAGCCAAATGGTTTGGTTCATATGGGTTGGGACAGCAATGATTCGTAAACCACATAGATCGTTTGCTCGCAAAGAAGCGAAATGATAAAAGCTATCAAATGAAAAAAATAAAATTTATTGTCGTACAATTCATACGACAACTTTTAGGAGATAATTTTTACTCTATTTATTAATGGGTTTAAACTGAAGTACTTTAATTTTAAATATACAGTCATTTATTTTGTTTAATTATAATGAAAAATAATTAAACATTGTGTACTTTTGACGTATATTTATAAAGGTATTTTCATCAGAAAAACGAAAACTATGTTCGGAATATTTAAAAAGAAGTCGGAAAAAGAAAAATTACAATCTCAATATGAAAAGTTATTGAAAGAAGCTCATACCTTATCTACTACAAATAGGAAAATGAGTGATCAAAAAGCTTTTGAAGCCGATGAAATAATGAAGAAAATAGAACAACTTCATTAAATACTTGTTGCTACCAAAAACAACTTTAATCCATTGTTAATGAATTTTTTGAACATAGCCATTCTAGTATCCAGCATAGCTTTCTTATACTATGGATTTGAATGTTTGTTTTCACAAAAAATGAAAGATGAGTTTATCAGGTTTGGCTTAAAGGAACAAAGGGCTCTAACGGCATACCTTCAGCTTACCGGTGCATTAGGTTTAATCTTTGGATATTTCGTATCATCATTGTTAATCATAGTTTCCGCCGCAGGGCTATCGCTTCTAATGCTTTTGGGCTTTGGGGTTAGAATAAAAATAAAAGATAGTATTTCCGAGTCTTTGCCTTCGCTTGTTCTTGCGCTAATAAATCTATTTATAGCAATAAGTTATTACCAACAATATATTTCCTAATTAGTTTTACAAGAAAGCAATTACTAAGCATAGTGTTAAAAACAAGGCTGCAGGAAAAGATTTGAACAAAGGATCTTTAATCTTGAAATGCATGACAATTGAACCCAACAACAAAACGGCCAATCCTAAAGCTGCGGGTTGTGTCAATACCGGCACCCAAATACCCACAATAAGTAATATAGCAAGTGTTACCTTTAAAAACCCAATGATATAACACATAGTTTCAGAAAGTCCATAGACCTTAAATTCTTCTACTATTGTTTTTGCATTTCCGCCGCGCCATTTCGTTTCTTTTTTATGCTGAATTAGCCAAACATTCAATATGCTCAGTCCAACTATTAATTGACAAGCAATGATTACATAATTCATTTTAAAGTAGTTTTGTCTTAAAGGTCATTAGCAACCTTCTTTCAAAAATACTAATTTTGTTTATATTTATTTAAATTTAGTTAAACAAATTTTACCGTGGATAAACAGGACTATAAAATACATATCGTAGGTGCCGGAGTTAGTGGGTTAATAGCGGCGACAGTTTTAGAACAAAACGGATTTACTCCCATAATTCTTGAAGCAACAGAAAGAGCAGGTGGTAGGGTCAAGACGGATGTTATAAACGGCTATCAATTAGACCAAGGGTTTCAAGTGCTACTTACAGCTTATCCTGCCGCTCAAAAATATCTCAATTTCAATTCTTTGGAGCTACAACGTTTTTTACCAGGTGCGTCAATTTTTAAGAATAAAAAACAACACATTATAGGCGATCCACTTAGGGATATAAGCCTGTTATTCTCAACACTATTCGCAAATATTGGTACCGTTACTGACAAACTCAAAATTTTACGATTAAACACAAACCTTAAAAATAAATCACTTTCAGAAATTTTCGCTACCAAGGAACAATCCACGCTTTCTTACTTAAAGAATTATGGCTTTTCAGCTGTTATGATAAATGACTTTTTTAAACCTTTTTTCGGCGGAATTTTTCTTGAAGACCAGCTAGAAACATCGAGCAGAATGTTCCAGTTTGTTTATAAAATGTTCGGTGAAGGTGATGCTGCAGTACCAAAAGGAGGTATGGAGGAAATTCCCAAGCAATTGGTCCGTCAGCTACAAAACACTTCTATACAGTACAATACAGCTGTAGCGTCTATTAACGAAAAAGAAATTCTGCTTTCCAACGGTACTACATTGGAAAGTGATTTTACGATTGTTGCTACGGAACCTAGTCAAATAATCGGAAATCTAAAGAACCAAGCTACGGAATGGTATAGTTGCGATACCTTTTATTTTGAGACCGATAACAGAAAAATCAGCAAAAAATTAATCGGACTTCTAGCAGAAACCGACTCGTTGATCAATAACATTTTTTATCCTACAAGTCTTGAAACCAGGGTTAACGGCGCTAAGGAGTTGCTTTCGGTAACTGTAGTTAACAATCAAGGGTTAACTGGAAAAGAGCTTGTAAATAGCGTACAGAAAGAATTAAGTGAATACTGTGATATTACCTCCTGTACCTTCTTAAAACATTACCATATTCCCAAGTCTTTACCAAAAATGAGGAAACTGCAATACAAAGTAACCCCTTCTGAAACACGTTTAACCGATACTATTTATTTAGCTGGGGATGTACAGCTAAACGGCTCTTTAAATGCCGCAATGCTAGCTGGCGAAAGTGCAGCTCTTGGTGTACTGGAAAGCTTAGAAGGTT
>CBFIGW010000205.1:0-4620 GCA_965662155.1 Maribacter sp.
ATATATATGAACAAATGCTGAAACCTGCCTTCGTATTTGATGGAAGAAGACTCTTAAAAACGAAAGAAATGCAAGAATTTGGCTTTAATTACTATAAAATAGGGGGATCATGAAGGTTTTAGTTACAGGCGCTGCTGGTTTTATTGGGTTTTTTATTTCTAAATTATTATTGGAAAAAGGTTACAACGTTGTTGGTTTAGATAATATCAATGACTACTACGATGTGAACCTTAAATATGCTCGACTTAAAGAGCTTGGTATCCATAAAGATGAGGCAGAAATTTATCATAACACCATTCAGAGTAATAAATATGAAAAATTTAAATTTATTAGAATGGGATTGGAAGACCGTACTAATTTACCAATTCTATTTAAATCTGAAACTTTTGACGTTGTTTGTAATTTAGCTGCCCAAGCTGGAGTACGCTACAGTTTAGAAAACCCTGAGGCTTACATGGACAGTAACATGGTGGGCTTTCTTAATATTTTAGAATGTTGCCGTCACCATAATATCAAACATTTGGTGTATGCTAGTAGCTCTAGTGTTTATGGCTTAAATAAAAAAGTCCCATTTGACACTAATGATCAGGTAGACCATCCTATTAGCCTATACGCTGCCACAAAAAAAAGTAACGAATTAATGGCTCATACCTATAGTCATTTATATGGTTTTTCAACTACAGGGTTGCGCTTTTTTACCGTGTATGGCCCATGGGGAAGACCAGATATGGCTTATTTTAATTTCACAAAAAAAATATTAAATAACGAGTCAATACCGGTTTTTAATCACGGGGATTTATCAAGAGATTTTACGTATATTGATGATATTGTCAAAGGTGTTTTTTTAATTATTAAACAGGGATATAAGTCAAATACAAATTCTCCTACCGAAGCTTCTATTTATAATATTGGACGTGGCAAACCGGTTCAATTAATGGATTTTATCAAAACAATTGGGAATAAATTAGGTAAAGAAGTAAAACTAGAAATGCTTCCCATGCAAGATGGTGATGTGTACACCACATATGCCAGCACAAAAGAACTTGAAGATAAATACGGATATGCACCTGAAACAGATTTAGAAACTGGTGTTGAAAATTTTGTGAATTGGTTTGATTCTTACAATAATTAATTTTTCAAAAGAGAAACGTATATTGGTTGTTATTAGGTAAGGTATTTACTTGTCGAGAAGAATTGATAAATATGAAAAATGAAAATAGGTATAATTGGTTTAGGATATGTTGGTCTCCCTTTGGCGGTACTTTTTGCTAGGAAATACCATGTCGTGGGTTTTGACATCAACCAAAAAAGAGTAGATGAAATTAATTCAGGAAAAGATACTACTTTGGAGCTCACCGATCTTGATTTGGAAGGTGCGCTAACCATCAAATCAAAGTTAAAAACTAATGGATTGGTGTGTACCACCAACATCAATGATCTAGCAGATTGCACTATTTATGTCATAACCGTTCCAACACCTGTGGACAACACCAAAAGACCTGTTTTTACACCGCTCATTAAGGCCAGTGAAACCGTAGGCAAAGTCTTGAAAAAAGAGGATATCGTTATTTATGAATCTACGGTTTATCCTGGAGCTACGGAAGAAATTTGTATACCAGAATTGGAGAAATCAAGTGGGCTCAAATTCAACCTTGACTTTTTTGCTGGATATTCCCCAGAACGTATAAATCCAGGAGACAAATTGCACACCGTAGAAAAAATATTAAAGGTAACTTCCGGTTCAACCCCTGAAGTAGCGCAAAAAGTAGATGCATTGTATGCATCGGTCATCACTGCCGGCACACACTTGGCACCTAACATTAAGGTAGCCGAAGCTTCTAAAGTGATAGAAAATACACAACGTGACATCAATATAGCCTTTATGAACGAATTGGCCAAAATATTTCATTTATTGGATATAGATACCATTGATGTTTTGGCAGCAGCAGGTACCAAATGGAATTTTCTTCCTTTTAAACCCGGATTGGTAGGTGGTCACTGTATTGGCGTAGACCCTTACTATCTTGCTCAAAAGGCACAAGAAAATGGCTATAACCCCGATTTAATTTTAGCAGGTAGGCGAATTAATGATGGTATGGGTGAATATGTAAGTTTACAGATCATAAAACTAATGCTTAAACATGACCTTCCCGTTAAGGGCGCAAAGGTTTTGGTCATGGGTGTCACATTCAAGGAAGATTGTCCAGATATAAGAAACACTAAGGTGGTTGATATGATAAACAACCTTAACGAATATAGGGTTAAGACCACTATTTATGACCCGTGGGCAGAACCTGAGGAAGTGTCTCGTGAATATGGACATACTACCACGAAAACGAAACCCACAGGGCAATTTGATGTTTTGGTAATAGCAGTGGCCCATAAAGAATTTATTGAATCGGATTTAAAAAGGTACAAACATGAACACACCGTGGTATATGATGTCAAAGGCAAATTAAAAAGTGGCTATACCGCTAGATTATAGTAGTAGGACCAATTATAATAAAGTGGGTGTTTTTTGGTGAGTAGTGAGTAGTGAGTAGTGAGTAGTGAAATTAAAAACGCACAACTTATTTTACGGATTCTATGCTATACTTTATACTTTTCACCTTGCAAGTTGTACTGATATTTTATATTATCTAAAAACAGTTCCAAATTGAAATATTATTTAAAATAAATTCAAATAACAAATCAACTATTTTTCTGACATTTGAACCAATAAAAATCTACAAATACACATTATACTACTATCTTTATAATGGATAATAATATGATGTTTTAATTGAATTTTATTATGAGAAATTGTAAACCATTCACACTAACAACATCCAAAACAAGGTGATATTTTAATTAAAAACAAACATAGTAATGAATAGCACATCCACCTTAAATGAAATTAACGTAGACCCACTACAAGCGGCAAAAACTATACATCCTATTGCCTTGACGCATCGGGAAGAAACAGAAAAATTAAGAAAATTGGCTCCGGCCATTGTTGAGAGACTTGCCGAATCTTCACTTTTTAGAATGGGTTTACCTAAATTTTTAGGTGGCTGGGAAGACAACCCAGTGGAAACCTTAAAAGTATATGAAACCTTAAGTAGTGCAGAAGCCTCTGTAGCTTGGATAACTTGGAACAATCACTTAGCTTGTACATTTGGCAGGTATTTGGACAAAGAAAGCATGAGTGAAGTATATGGAAACCCATTGCATGTGTATGCTAACTCTACAAGACCGGAAGGGTTTGCTAAAATAGTCGATGGAGGATATTTAGTCTCAGGACGATGGACTTTGGTATCGGGCTGTGAATTGGCAGATTGGTTTGTATTAAGATGTCTGGAGACATCTGATGAAAACCCGGCAACCTTAGGTCCTGGTGCCACATTAAAATTGGTTTTCCTACCTAAAAAACATGTTAAGATAATAGATACATGGAGTGTAGGAGGCTTACGTGGTACTGGAAGCCATGATATAGAAGTGGAAGAAACATTTGTTCCAGAAAGATTAGCTGTTGCGTTTGACGATTCGGTTCCTGTTTTAACCCCCTACAGCAAACTACCCATTGGTTGTATAAACGCATCGGGTAACGGGGCTATGTCTTTAGGCTTGTTAAAAGGTGCTATAGATGAACTAACACAATTCTGCTTAGATAGAGTCACTCCAGGAAAAAATCCCGATTTAAGGGATAGACCCACAATTCAAGCTGCTCTAGGAAAAGCGAATACCGTCTTAAAATCAAACCGTTTACAGTTACACCAGGCAGTTGACGCATTATGGAATGTTTCTGTCAATGGGGAAGATTTTACGGATACTTTACTAGCAGATGTTTGGGCGGCGTCTTGTGAAGCAGCATCAGCATCAAGAACCATGATATCGGAAATTTACGCTGTGGCAGGTACTTCCTCTTTGTACACCAAATTTAGAATTGAAAGAATACACCGTGATATACATGGGGTACTCCAACATGGTATCGTACAGCCGCATTGGATGAACCAAGCAGGTATGGCCTATGCAGGTTTAAAACCAACAGCGGCGATGTTTAGAACCTAGACGAGATATGGATTGACTTTTCATTCCTCCGTAATTACATAAAGTATTGGTACTGGTGTAAAAATTTAAGATTAGTTTAATTAGAACCATTTGCATTTAAATAATTTAACCCTATGATAGAAGTAATCAAAGACAAAAAAAGCTGGGTTACACAATTACAAAGTATAGAACATACCGATTTCTATTTTTCGTATGATTATCACTATTTTTCTAAAAACGAAGGTGAATTTCCAATCTTAATTAAATATAGTCAGGGGAAGAATGTTGTATTGTTACCTTTACTGATTAGGGATATTAAAGATACCGAATATCATGACGCCATCTCTGTATATGGATACGCAGGTATTCTTGCCAATGCATTGGAAGATACGTTTACCCCGTACAGTTTTCAAACAGAACTGAATACCTTTTTCAAAGAAAATAATATTATCTCCGTTTTTTCCAGGTTACATCCTTTTATGGACTATCAAGAATCTTTATTAAAAGGTCTAGGGTCAATTTCGGAACAAGGCATGGTGGTATATCTAGACTTAACCCTTCCTATTGAGGAGCAAAGAGCCAAGTTCAATC
>CBFIGW010000206.1:0-4560 GCA_965662155.1 Maribacter sp.
CAGGGATATTGTTTTCGTCTTCCATCATTAAAAATTTAATTCCATTTTGTCATTAGAAATACAACCCAACACTTTTCCACTCATTTTTTCGCCTATATACAGACTATTTTTAGAGTTACTTAGGATTTCATTAGTAGAAAATTCATATTCAATACCTGGTTCAAATAAGGTGAGAGATGCTCGATTACCTTCTTTGATTTCTGGTTCATTTATTCCAAATTGCTGTCTTCCTTTTGTTAAGATAGCAATGGTTTCTTCTAAGGTAAATAGATTGCTTAATGCTCCAAAACTACTTTCTAGACCAATTGTGCCATAAGAAGCAAGGTCAAACTCTATTTGCTTTAATTCAATATTCAATGGGGTATGGTCGGTAGTTACATAATCTATGGTACCGTTTTTCACACCCTTGATTAGTTCTTTAGTATCTTTTGCGGTACGTAATGGTGGCAATACTTTATATCTTGTATCAAAATCCTCTAAAACATCATCGGTAAATAAAAGATTATGAAGTGCAACGCTACAAGTAACGTTCAAGCCTTTTTTCTTTGCTTCGGAAATTAATTTTACTGAATTGGTCGTACTAATGGTAGGTATGTGCAGTTTGCCGCCTGTATATTCCAATATGAATAAATCTCTAGAAATCTGTAGTTCCTCAGCAAGTGCAGGAATTCCTTTTAACCCTAATTTTGTACTATTAACCCCTTCGTTCACAATGCCTTTACCCGTGATGTTTTGATTTTGTGGATAGGAAAATACAGTCCCTTCAAAATTTTGGGCATATTGCAGGGCAATTTTTAATAGATTGGCATTCTCAATGGGATGTTTAAAATCGTAAAAACCAACGGCACCTACATTTTTCATATCATAAAGCTCTGCTAACGCTTCGCCTTTACCACCCACGGTTAAGTTGCCAAGTGGATGTAGTTTTGTAAGTTGGTCATTGGAAGCATTTTTGAAATAAACAATATCCGAACTTGAATCTGGTACGGGATAACTGCTAGGGTTCAGTATCACATCGGTGTAACCACTTTTTGCCGCACACTTTAAACCATTTGCAATTGTCTCTCTTTCTTCAAAACCTGGTTCCCCAAAGCTAACTCCAGAATCAAACCAGCCTAAAGAAACATGCAGGTTTTTATGGGCTATTACCTTTGTTTTTGAAGGAGCTTCAATAGAAGTGGCAATTTTTTCAATTCGCCCATTTTTAATTAAAATATCCCTTTTCTTTAAATGAATATCCTTATTTGCAGCATTAATAATTTTGGCCGATTTTAAAAGTATGTTCATTTGTTTAGTTATTGTTCATTAGAAGGTTATTTTAAAAGGCGATGTAACAATGTCTCAATTATAACAAATGTTAATGCTAAAATAGCAAACCATTTCCAAAACTCGTTAATACTGTTTGCTTTTAGGGTGTCTTCAAAATAGTCAATTACCGATTTAAAAGACTGTTTGGTTTCATCAAGGTTTAAGTACCTTAAATCACTTTCAGACCTGTTATAATTAAAACTAATATCCTTTATTGTTTTTTCATCACTTTTTATTTGGAAAATACCATCTACTGCAGGAATTTCAGTAAAGGTCAATCGCACCTTTTTTGCCATAGACTGTTGTTCGGGTATAAATTCAATTTCGGAATTGGTAACCTTTAAAATATCGTCCTTTGATAATGAAATAGGAATATCTATAGTAGTTTCTTTACCTAAAACATTATAAATCTCAGTTTGTTTTAAACTGTTAACAGCCATGTTATAAAACGATGGCACAATAAGCGGCGAATTCTTAAATGTGCTATTTTTTAAAGACAATGGCGCGGTAAAAAGATAGAAATTATTCGTACCAAGCAAAAATGGTTCATTGTTCTGTAAGGCTATAGCAATAGGGGCTAAAGAGCTAATCTTGTAGTAATTGGATACCTGTGGAAATTGAAAATTGGTCACACTCTTTTCAAAGACATTTTTAAACAAAGGATGTTCAAACTTAATATTTGAAATAGCTACTTCATTATTACTTTTATCAGAAATTTTTGTGCTAAAAAATGATTGTAAAAAATAGTTGTAACTAGATACATCAATATCTGATGAAGGTATCACAACCAAACTACCACCTTCATTTTTAAAGGATGTTAAAGCGGTTGCCAAACCAGTTGAAATAGATTCTAACCCATTTAAAACTATGATATTGTAATTCTCCAAAGCACCATAATTTAATTGGGCTAAACTTGTGTTGGAAAAAGAGAATTCTTCGGTTTGGAATATTTTCTCTAGAAACTTATGGTCTTCGGTACCTACTGATAAAACTTCTATTTTTTTGGGTTCGTTCAGGTTGAAATAAAACTGATTATCATAGGAGAGTCCCTTGTCGGACACTATAATTCTCCCGTTAATAGTTTCGTTTTTAGGTAAGGTAAAAGGTACACTTGCCTTTTTCCCTTCATTAAAGTTAGCGGATGTCTTTGCTATCAATTTTTCTTTGTCATACAGAGAGACCGGAGTTGATTCTAAATTTTTATTGCTAGACAAAATAGCAACCAACTCTAGGTTATCACTATTAGTCTCATTTAAATAAATAGAGTCTATTGAAATATTGATGAAATCTGGCACAGATACTTGTATCGGCAAGGTTGTAATGTCGCTAGAATCGATAGATATACTGCCCATTCGCTGTTGAAAGTCACTGATAACCACAAGGTTTTTAAGCGATTCGTTGTTTCGTTTAAAAAGAGAGTTGGCCTTTAAGCTTATTTGCTCAAGGTTAAGTTGTTTTTCGCTGTGTTTTAGTGTTAGCAATTCGTTTTGAATGTCTTTTACATACACTTCTTTATAAACATCATCATTGGTAAAGAGCGTAAACAGTTCATTCTCTGGAACATTTTGAACAAATTCCTGAACCGTATTTTGAAGCAATGTACCATTTTCGGTTTTTGCCTGCATACTAAAGGAGTTATCCAGATAAAAGATGTTTTCCTTATTTTTCAATGCATTTACATTTGCACTATAGGGTTGTGCAAACGCTAGAATAATACCCGTAAATAGCCCTAAGCGACTCAAAAGTATCAACCACTTTTTAATGCTGCTACTTTTTCTAGATTCTGAAACTACTTTTTTAAGAAGGCTAACATTGGTAAAAGGGGTTTTCTTGTACCGTCTTAATTGAAAAAGATGAATAAGTATAGGAATTAAAAGTAGAAGAAGGGCCCAAAGAATTTCCGGATGTTTAAACTGCATTCCTATTTATGATTAGGCAAAGATAATTAATTTGGCTTAGCCCAACATTGAATGTTTCGTATTCTCTAAGATTTTTAACAACAACGATTATGGTATTAGCAGAAAAAGTAGAAATCAGACATGGGTTGTTTGCCATTAGCTGCAAAATAAATTTTTATCTCTTCTTGAGCGGCTTCATTTGCAACTGTGATAATACTTTGATATATTTTTAAATCGTTAAGAATTTTATAGGGTTGCATTTTTATTCCATAAATCTCCTTGCCAATTTTTTTAGGGTTATCACAAATCCATTGGAATTCAATTTTTTGTGCTAATAAACTTTTGGCTATTGTTTTGCCTTTGTTGCCAGCGCCCCACAATATTAAGGTTTTTAGTGGTATATAATCTAATTGTAAAAAGTAATGCAGTTTAATGCCCAGAAAATAATTTTGGGCATAATGCGCACTTGTTCTAGAAGTCCTAGTGTCATAATCTCGCCAGTATAACAATACCTTGTTACAGGGAATTACTTTTAAGTTTTGGGCATAAAATCTAAAAGTGAGGTCATAGTCTTCTGGATATCTATTGGGATGAAAAGCATCACATGTATCCAAATCGGTTTTAGAAACCATCCAACAAGGGGAGGGGATTGTGCATTCTTTATATATTTCGGTAAAATTGTTACCTTCCTTAGTTAGTTGGTTTAACCATTTCTCATATCGGTCATACCCATTGCCAATTCCTCGGTGAGAGAAATATTTCACTTGTCCCACAGCCAAATATCCATTACCTTTTTGTAGTAGTGAATGTACCATGGTGCTTAAACGTTCATTAGCCATTATATCATCAGAATCCATTCTGGTAATATAATCGCCTTTACTTAAGACATACGCCGTTTTTAAGGCGTCAATTATACCTTTGCCCTTATTATTAACAACCGTAATTCTGTTCTCCTTTACACTGTATTCTTTTAATATTTTGTAGCTATGGTCAATTGAATGGTCATTAACGGCAACTACCTCCCAATTGGCATAGGTTTGGTTTATAATGGAGTCTAAGCATTCTGGCAGAAATTCAGCCGAATCCTTAAACGGAATCAATATACTGATTAAAGGTAGTGACATCAATCTTCTGTTTTATTTATCTCGGCAGAAAATACTGTAGATTGTAAGAACAGCCAAAAACTAGCGTTTAATTATTTCTAATATTTTTCAAATTAAAATATAGAAAACACTTTAATAGAAAGAAAAAGCTTTCTATATTTGCACCCGCATTTAGGAAGTACCTAATGAGACTCTTGGAGAAATGGCAGAGTGGTCGAATGCGGCAGTCTTGACAACTGTTGACTGTAACA
>CBFIGW010000207.1:0-4449 GCA_965662155.1 Maribacter sp.
GAAAAAACCAATAAAATTTTGGTTAAAATGAAATTGGAGCAGTTAACAGACCTTCCAGAGAGTAGTACCAAAGCGTCAGGTATTCCTGTAAAAAGTTTGATGGGCAATAAATATAAAATACCTACTTTACAGCTTTGGACCGCTTTGTTCCTAGCATTTGGTTGTCTGTATTTCTTAACCAGTTGGATTCCCAAAATGGCAGAATCTACGGGACTTTCCATGTCCTTGGCAATATATGCCGGTACAGTTTTTAATATAGGGGCCTGGGGAGGAATTATACTTCAAGGGTATTTCTCATCAAAGTTTGGGCTTAAAAAAACAATTGCTGTCTTTTTGGTAATAACGGCAATTCTTATGATGGTCTTTAGATGGTTTATAGGTTCGGATTGGTTGTTGTTCGTTTTTGGATTGTTAGGATTTACACTACAAGGTGGGTTTGTAGGATTGTATGCAGTTGCGGCAAGGATGTACCCAACAGAATTTAGAACAACAGGATTGGGATGGGCTATTGGTATGGGCCGACTGGGAGGTGTTATTGGACCAGCCGTTGGTGGTGTGCTAATAGGAATGGGCTTTATGATGGCATCTACCTTTATGATCTTCGCCATACCCATATTTTTTGCGGGGGTGGTAACTTTTTATCTCTCCTCAAAAGAGATATCGTAGTAGGTTAACATTCAGGTAGCTGATTGGCCTATACTTACAGCGGTTACTGAGCTTAGCTAAATTAAAGGCACTGGGTTTAGTTTAAGTATAGTCGGACTAATCTAAATATTAAAATAAGAAAGAGAAGAAATGATAGACATAGAAAAGATAAAGGCAATAGATGTACATACCCATGCGGAGCGCTCTTGTAGCCAACCACACGACGATTATAGACCTGAGTTTGATGAGGCTTTTGCCAAATATTTTAAAACGGACAAGCGTCCTACCATTCAAGAAACCGCTGATTATTATCGTGCCCAAAATATGGCCTTTGTTATGTTTTGTATCGATTCGGAGCACGAGGTAGGTAAAAAGCGAATTCCTAATGAGGAAGTTGCCGAAGGTGCTATGGCCAATCCTGATGTAATGATTGCTTTCGCAAGTATAGACCCGCATAAAGGCAGAATGGGCGCTCGTGAAGCGCGTAATCTTATCGAAAATTATGGTGTAAAAGGATTTAAATTTCATCCCACCGTGCATGGGTTTTACCCAAACGACCGTATGGCCTATTATCTGTATGAGGTTATTGCGGAATACAAGTTGCCCATGCTGTTTCATTCCGGTCATTCGGGTTATGGCTCGGGCGTACGTGGTGGTGGTGGCTTACGATTAGAATATTCCAATCCTATGCACTTGGATGATGTAGCCATACATTTTCCGGATAACCCAATTATTATAGCGCACCCAAGTTTTCCATGGCAAGACGAAGCATTGTCTGTTGCCATGCACAAACCTAATGTGTATATAGATTTAAGTGGTTGGTCCCCAAAGTATTTCCCAAAGAATTTGGTGCAATACGCTAATACTTTACTGAAAAAGAGAATGTTGTTCGGTACGGATTTTCCATTGATTACCCCGGAGAGGTGGTTAAAGGATTTTGAGGATGCCGGATTTAAGGATGAGGTAAAACCCTTGATTCTAAAAGAAAATGCCATTGAAATGTTGGGGTTGCATAAATAATAGGATAAAAAAGTATGGTCATGCTAGATTTTTTTGTTTCTTTTTCCATGGAAGGGAAAAACAATTATAACCTATGTTTTGGTTTAATAGCAATACAGCCAACGGATAAATCTAAAATTATCTAGATGATTTCACGATTTATACAAGACCTGTGTAAAGATATAGACGCCCTAGCCACCCAAGCATTGACAACTGGTCAACTTCTTTTGTCGGACTTACAAAATGACCCTGATTTTGTTCAAAATCGCTCGTCAGTTAAAAGTAAGAAAGATGATAAAACAGAATTAGAAACAGTTTATGTTGACAGTGCATCACCACAAGACCTAATAGATAATACTCATGCAAAAAGATTCAGTGAAAATGAAGTAAGGGAAAAGGATATAAGAAACTTTATTGGAGCAATGAGCGGCGACACATCCAAAGGAGTTTTTATTACGACATCAACATGTGACGATTCTGCAATTAAAAAAGCAAGAGGCTCATCATTCGATTATTCTGATTGACGGACCAAAATTGATGGACTTAATGCATCAGTATAATGTTGGAATTCAAGTAAAAACAACCTATGAAGTAAAAGACATTGACAATGATTTCTTTGAAGGAGAATAAAATAAGTAAGCCCAACTATACCTATGCAAATAAGGCAATAAATATTAAATTTAATGGCTTGCGTTACTGAATTAAGTCCGCCAAATCTTTTGGATTAGGCCTTTAAAATAAAAAAATGAAAACAACCACATTTCTAACGTTTGTAGGGAAACAATGCGGAAAGGCAGAGGAATCAATACACTTTTACACGAGCATCTTTCCAAACTCGGGAATTAAAATCATTAAAAAATACGTGGATGGAGAAGCAGGAGGTACTCCTGAACTTATTAAATATGGCGTATTTACCCTAAATGGAACGGACTATATGGTTTCTGAAAGTAGTTATGATCACGATTGGTCATTTACACCAGCAGTTTCAATTTTCATTAGCGATAAATCAGAAAAGTTGATACAAACACTTTTTGAAAAGCTATCTACAAATGGTGGTCAGGTAATGGTTCCGTTAGACAGCTATGATGGCGAAGGAGATTATGGATTTGGTAAGAAATTTGGGTGGTGTGAGGATAAATATGGTGTTTCGTGGCAATTTGTACTTTCTGAATAAACGATGAGAATTCAAAAACTAAAACTATACACAAACAAGCTTGAAAAAGAAAAAGAATTCTATGCTAAAACCTTGGGGTTTAAGGTTATTGAGAGCAACCCTAATAAATTTACCTTAAAAGTGGGCTGGAGTGAATTTACCTTTGAGAAATCTGAAAATGCGCATACCTATCATTACTGTTTTTTAATACCCGCTAACAAATTATTTCAGGCACTGGAATGGATGGAAAAAAGGGTAGACATCATAACCTTAGAAAATGGAAGAAAAATCCAGCGCTTTGAAAGTTGGAATGCCGATGCCTTCTATTTCTATGATGGCAGCGGCAACGTTGCAGAGTTTATTGTTCGGCATGACCTAAAAAATGAGAGTTATTCGGAGTTCACATTAACTGATTTGTTATGCGTAAATGAAATTGGAATGCCAACTAATGACATTACAAAATTAAATACTGAACTTACCCAAAATTTCGGAACTGAATTTTGGAAAGGCGACCTACACAGTTTTGGCACCCATGGTTCCCAAGAAGGGTTGTTTTTATTACCCAACTATAACCAAAAGAATGTTTGGTTTCCTACATCCGTTCATATAAAACCGGAACCCTTTAGTACTACTATTTTAAGTAATGGAAAAAAGTATGTGATGAAATATAAAAAAGAAGAAGTAAAAACTATTGCTGATACCAATTAAAATTAAAAGCTAGGCAACCCTTTGTAAAGATTTACCGTCTTTATAATGAAAGACATTCTTAATAGAACCAAACAACCATATATGTTACAAAACCAAGAAGTAAACATCAAAATAAAACTCGCCGCATTATGGGCTTCAGTAACCTTCTGTTATTTATATGGGGACTACTTTGAGCTGTATACACCGGATAAGGTAAACAGTTTAATTTCAGGGGAAAATAACTTAGACAGTCCGATCAAATTATTTATAGCATCAATAATTTTGGCAATTTCTTCGGTGATGGTAGCAGCATCGGTTATCCTTAAACCAAAAATAAACCGAATTCTTAATATCATATTTGGAATAGTATTTACACTAATGATGGTAGCTATAGGAATTATTTCAACTAATGAATGGTACTTGTTTTATGTGTTTTTAGCCTTTTTAGAAAGTGGTATAACAGCTTTAATTGTTTGGTATGCGTGGAAATGGCCTAAAGAAAAAGCTATTTAATAAAGGTTTAAACCAAATAAAAAAATGGACAGTACTTTAAATCGAATAAGGACCGAGGTTTATGATAAATGTGGACTGGACCTAACTAATTTACAAATGGAATCGGAAAGCAAGGAGTACGATGCTTCGCGATTTGAATTGAACAAACTTAAAATAATAAGTCGGAGTTCAAAAATAACACCAAAAAAAGTCGGTCAGTTTGTTACGTTCTGGAAACGAAACACAAACGATAAAATAGAACCTTTTGAAGATACTGAGCGAATTGATTTTTTTGTTGTGAACGTAAAAACTGAAAAACAATTCGGACAATTTGTTTTCCCTAAATCGGTGTTGATTAAAAAAGGAATACTCTCAACAACCAAAAAAGATGGAAAAAGGGCATTCCGAGTATATCCCAATTGGGACATCGCAAAAAATGAACAGGCAAAACGTACTCAAAAATGGCAATTAGA
>CBFIGW010000208.1:0-4345 GCA_965662155.1 Maribacter sp.
GACGAATGCTTGTGCTACCCAGAGCCCAATGTTTAATCCTTTGTTTGTTTTTTGATCAGTCATTTTTATAAAGTTTAATATTTATAAATGCAAAGTTGGACTTTATAAAAAAGAATAAAAATAAGATACCTTAAGAAATAAACTTGATGCTATTCTTTAGCAATTTTACGTCTTATTTCGCTCAGGTATTCGGGTGTAACACCTATGTATGAAGCTATTAGTTTAAGTGGTAAGCGTTGTACTAGTGTTGGGTAAAGTAATGTGAAGTCTGTATAACGTTGCTCAGCTGTAGCGCTTAATAATCCTATAACACGTTTATTTGTTGCAATTAAATTGTTTCTAAATTTTGTCGCAATTTCAATGAGTTCTGGTTTTTCTAATTGCGAAATGTCATTAAATTCTGATTTAGAAATAAATGCAACTTCACTATCTTCTATAGCCTGAATAAATATAATTGAAGGGACTTGATTTGTATAGCTGTCCAAATCCGAAATCATCCAGTTTTCTGGAGCAAATTGTAGAATGTGTTCCTTGCCATGATTGTCTAAAGTGTAACTTTTTAGGCATCCAGTCTTTACTAAATAACCATGTTTTGTTATTTCACCTTGTTTATGAAGTATGCCACCTTTATTAACTTTTATTATTTTTCCTGTTGGTAAAATACTCATGTATTAGTTAGATGTTATTTGCACAATTGTTTTTATAGCTTGCAGGTAACGGTTAGTATATGAAAAGTAGGGCAGTTGATAAGTAATTACTTTCAGTTTTTCACTTAGCCATATTTTTCATTTTATTTTCACCTTTTCGACTTCTAAAATACAAATTAAAAATATGGCAGACTTTGCAAAAAAATCACTAGCCTTTGTTTAAGCACTTTTCGCCCTAATTTTTACATACATTGTATACCGTAAGTTAATGCAATTTGTCTTTTGGAATAGTTTCCTTTGGTAAGTTCTGCCAAGACTTTGAGCTTAAAGCTCTCACTATAGCGTTTTACATATCCATCATTTTTATACATATACTTGAAGTGTTTTGTATACATATTTCAGGACGGGTCAGTTATGCTAAAGGCGTTTTTGCGCTTCATTTCTTCACGTTACTTTAACATCTGGCGCCTAATTCTTAAGATAGCTTAAGGTTTAGAGACACTTAAAGGGGTAAATTTGACAACTGCAAAACACATCAATCCAAAAGGCTAGTACCATTGCGCTTAAGAAGCAATCAAAATGCATAACTACTAGTGCAATAAAAAAGTAAAAAACGAAAGTCAATGCAATTACAATCATCCCTAATACGACTTATAGCGCTTGGCTTTTGGCTTTGTAGCGCCACTTTGGGAGCTCAAGAAAATTACACTATTAGTGGTACCATAACAGATAGTGATAACGGAGAAACCCAATTTGGAGCTTCGGTATTTTTAAAGGGAACCACTATTGGTGTTATTACCAATGAGTATGGATTTTATTCCATTACCGCTCCAGAAGGAGAATACATTTTAAATATTTCATATTTGGGCTATAGCGAGATTAACCAAAGCATCGCCCTAAATAAAAATCTAAAACTAGATGTTGAGCTTACAGAAAGCTCCACCCAACTAGAAGAGGCCACCGTGGTTGCAGAAGAACCAGAAAGGGCTTTATTGCGAAAACCAGAAATGAGTGTGGCCAAACTTAATATTGCCACAGTTAAGCAAATGCCGGTGGTGTTGGGTGAGGTAGACGTTCTAAAATCGTTAGAAATGCTGCCCGGTATTACCAGCAATGGTGAAGGTACAGGTGGTTTTCATGTACGTGGTGGCGCCAATGATCAAAATTTGGTGTTGTTAGACGAGGCTATTATTTACAACACTTCACATTTATTCGGTTTCTTTTCTGTGTTCAATGCAGATGCCATAAAAGATGTAAAACTGTATAAGGGCGGTATCCCTGCTCGTTATGGTGGCCGTGTGTCCTCTGTGCTAGATGTGCGCCAAAAAGATGGTAATAGCAAGCGTTTTGAGGCTACGGGTGGTATTGGCGTCATTTCTAGTCGTTTGGCGCTAGAAGGCCCTATTGTAAAGGATAAAGGCTCGTTTTTAATTGCAGGGCGGCGTTCCTATGCAGATTTATTGTTACAAGCGGCTGGTGATGACAATAGGGTTAGTTTTTATGATCTAAACTTAAAAGCTAGTTATAGTCTTAATAAGAAGAACCGTCTTTTTCTTTCTGGATATTTTGGTAGAGATGCGTTTACTATTGGCGATAATTTTAATAGTAGCTACGGTAACTCTTCTGGGAATATTCGTTGGAACCATATTTTCAATGATAAGCTCTTTTCAAACCTATCAGCTATTGTAAGCAAATACGATTATGAGTTGGGCATAACCTTGGCAGAATTTGATTGGATTTCTTCCATCTGTAATTTCAACCTAAAGTATGACTTTAAATATTACTTAAATGATTCCTTTAAACTAGACTTTGGGGCCAGTAGTATTTACTATGATTTTGATCCTGGTCAAATAAGACCTACCACAGAAACCTCAGCAGTAAACCCCTTTATCCTTGATCGTAAATATGCCTTGGAAAGCGGAATTTATATTAACGCAGAGCATAAACTTACTCCTAATTTAACGGCACAATACGGTCTACGTTATAGTGCTTTTTCAAGATACGGAGAACAGCCTTTGGTAAATTATGAAAATGACCAACCTGTAGTATTTAATGAGCGTTTGGGTATTTATCAACGTGGTACTCCGGTAGGAGAGACCGTCTTTGGTTCTGGTGAGAGCATTGCTAATTTTGGCAATTTAGAACCACGGGCCTCTTTGGCTTATACGTTAAATGATGTGTCTTCTGTAAAGTTGGGCTTTTCAAGAGTGGCACAATACATTCATTTACTATCTAATACTACCTCTGCAACGCCTTTAGATGTTTGGGCACCTAGTGGTAGGTTTATAAAACCTCAACTTTCCAATCAATATGCTATTGGGTATTTTAGGAATTTTAAGGATAAGGTATATTCTATGGAGGTAGAAGCCTATTTTAAGAATACAGATAATAGGATCGATTACATAGACGGATCAGATTTAATAGGACAGAATACGATTGAAACCGAAATCCTAAATGGAGAATCTCGCGCTTACGGATTAGAATTCCTGCTAAGAAAAAACGAAGGAAAGTTTACGGGGTGGCTTGCCTATACCTTGTCTAAATCTGAACAACGTACACCGGGCGGTATTGCAGGTGGCCTGGGTATCAATAACGGAAATTGGTATAATACGCCTTTTGATAGAACGCATGATGTATCTATCTCAGGAGCCTATAAGCTTAATGATAAATGGAGTTTTGGTACCAATCTGGTATTCCAGACCGGTAGGCCAGTAACCTTTCCTAATGGGCAGTATGAGTATGAGGGGTTATCCATAGCCAATTTTTCAGACCGTAATTCTGATCGCTTACCGGCCTATCACCGTTTAGATGTATCTGTAAATTATAAACCAAATAGAAAACCAGACAAGCGTTTTAAAGGCGAATGGGTACTAGGGGTGTATAATGCCTATAACCGCAGAAATGCAGCCTCTATTTCCTTTGGTCAGAATTTAGAGACCGGGGCCAATGAAGCCACTAGAACCGCCATTTTTGGTATTGTTCCATCACTTACCTATAACTTTAAATTTTAAGCCAATGCGTAATTATATAAGAATATCGTTATTGTTTTTAGTACTGGTCTTAGCCTCTTGTGAAGATGTTATTGATGTAGAGGTGCAATCTGCCCAAACTCGCCTTGTCATTGAAGCTTCTATAGATTGGGAGAAAGGAACGCCTGGCAATAGCCAACGTATTAATTTGAGAAACTCAACAGATTATTTTGATACCACAAGCCTAACAGATGTTACCGGTGCTTCTGTAAGCATTACCAATGATACAAGTGGAGAGGTCTTTGTTTTTGAAGACCAGAACACAGGCGCATATACCACAGATAGCTTTGTTCCGGTATTGGGCCAATCGTATACCTTAGAAGTGATCAATGAAGGTGAAACCTACATAGCACAAGAAACCTTACATGCCGTAACAGATGTTATAGATGTCTATCAAGCTAGGGAAGATGGTTTTGATGATGAGCTTCTAGAGGTACATATTGTATTTGTTGATCCACCTGAAGAAGGAGATTCCTATCTTTTTAAATACACTAAACAAGATGTGGCTTTTCCAGAATTTGAAACGTGGGATGATGAGTTTACCAACGGTAATGAGTTAGACTTGTTCTATGAATGGGATGAAGATGAGGATACTGATGAGATTGAAGCTTTTGAACCTGGCGATACTATTGTGATAGACATGTACGGCATCTCTGTTGCCTATTTGGA
>CBFIGW010000209.1:0-4324 GCA_965662155.1 Maribacter sp.
ACTTATTATAAACCACAAAGATGCCTTTAAAACAAATATTTCAAGTTTAGAATTCCCTTTCACCTCTAAGAAAACATCCCCGATATTTAAGGAGATATCCAATGATATCGGTGTGGAGTATACCCACAAAGAGGAAGATAAAATAGACTTTAACGTACAGCGGGTTTTACCGCACAAGTTAACTCAAAATGGCCCCTCTTTGTCTAAAGGAGATATAAATGGTGATGGTTTTGAAGATTTTATAGTGGGAAGTTCTTCCAATAATTCGCCAGAATTATTCATTCAAGATAAAAATGGGAATTTTACAAACAAACCCCTTTTTACTGATAAAGAAAATATGAAATTTGAAGAGGAAAGTATAATCTTATTTGACCTAGAAAACGACGATGATCTTGATCTTTATCTGGTATCGGGAAGTAATGAGTTTGATAGGGATTCTGGGTATTATCAAGATAGATTATTTTTAAATGATGGTGATGGAAATTTTGAACTTGCGCAAGATAAAATTCCAAATATCAATGCAAGTGGTTCGGTGGTAATTGCAAATGATTTCGATGATGATGGTTATGTTGATCTTTTTATAGGAGGCAGAACACCATTTGCTCAATATCCTTTGGCCGATCAAAGCTTTTTACTTAAAAATTATAATGGCATCCTTAAAGATGTAACAAGCACTCTAGCACCTGGCTTAAAGGAAATAGGAATGGTTACGGATGCCGTTTGGACAGATTTTGATTCTGATGGATTAAATGACTTAATTGTTATAGGTGAATATATGCCTATAACTTTCTTCAAAAATGAAAAATCCGAATTTAGAAAATTAAATAATACCGGTATTGAGAACCAAATTGGGTGGTGGGAAACCATTGTTTCCAATGATTTTGATAAAGATGGCGACATGGATTACGTAGTTGGGAACATGGGTGCCAACAATTTCTATCAACCTTCCGAAGAAAGGCCAATTACAATAATTTCAAAAGATTTTGACTCCAATGGTACTGTAGACCCGATTATGTTTGCATATTTTAAAAATAACTTTAAAGACTTGGATTATAATTCATTCCCAGTTAATTTCTGGGGAGATTTATACGGGCAAAGTCCTTTATTTAGGGCAAAATTTAAATATTACAAGGATTACGCAAAGTCTACACAGAACACCTTGTTCACTGAAGAAGAATTGGAAGGGGTAAGTATATTATCTGGAAATTTCGATAAAAGTATATACATTGAAAACATAGGCAACGGAAAATTCAAATCTGTGGCACTACCGTCGGAATTACAGGTAGCGCCTATAAACGGTTTTACAATTACTGATTTTAACAATGATAACAATGACGATATTTTAGTGATCGGTAATGATTATGGAAACGAGGTCTTCATTGGTAGATTTGATGCACTAAATGGTGGTTTATTAAAAGGTGATGGCAAAGGTGGTTTTGAATATATTAATGCCGACATAAGTGGATTTTTGGCTGATGGGGATGCAAAGGCTATTATAACATTGAAACCAGCTAACAACTCTAATCCTTATCATATAGTTTCACAAAATAGAGGTGATCTTCTAATTTTTCAAAAAAGTGAAGTAATCCCTCAATAACATGAATAAACAAAAGTTTTCAAGACTTGTGCTTAGTTTAATAATTACGGCACAATTATTTTCATGTACTTCTAAAAATAATGAATCTAAGGCACAAATCCTTTATAATTCACATTGTGCTGGCTGCCATGTTCTGCCCTCCATAGAAGATTTACCAAAAACTATTTGGGAAAATGGGGTTTTACCTGATATGGCAGCCAGGATGGGTATTATTGATTCCTCTAATAACCCATTGAAAAGAAAATTACTTTTAGAACAAGGGCTATTTTAAAAAGTGGCATTTATCCAAATACGCCAACAATTTCATAGGATGATTGGGATTTTTTAAGAAATTACATTTTACAGAATGCACCAGATAGCCTAGTTTCAAACATAAATAGCCCTAAGAGTAATAAAATATCCCAATTTAAAATAAACCCAGTAAATATTGACAGATGACTTGGGATACAAAAAGAAGGTCTTATTAAATAAGCCGGAAGCTACACGAAGCATAACCTAGGACATGCACAAAGTTGGAAAATTGGATATTGTTGCCTTAATGTCTCAAGGTAGAGAAGGTGTCTCAATTTTTTATCGAAAAGAAAATTTTAATTTTGAATTTGAAACTGTTATAAGCCTAAACCCAGTTTTTGGTTCATCATAGTTTGATCTTTTAGACTATGATAATGATGGTGACCAAGACATCGTAATTGCAAATGGTGACAATGCGGATAAAAGCTTTGTACCTAAACCCAATCATGGATTACGACTCTATATAAATGATGGCGATAATAATTTCGAAGAAAAATACTTTTACCCATTAAACGGAGCCACTAGATTTGTCGCTAATGATTTTGACCAAGACCGTGATTTTGATTTTAGTGTTTTATCCACTTTTCCCGATTATACAAATGCACCAAACAAGACTTTCGTTTATTTAGAAAATGTATCCAGAGAATCTTTTGAATTCGAAACATTTACTATTGATCAAAACAATTTAGGACGTTGGTTTTTAATGGATGACGAAGATGTTGATAATTATGGAGATGTCGATATCATTATAAGTTCTTTTACATATACCTTCACATCTGTTCCCAAAAAATATATAGAATTATGGAAGGAATCGGAATGTGACATTTTAATTCTAGAAAATAAGCTCATTACAAAGGAATGATGTTATTCAATATCTATTTAAACTAATAATCATGGTTTAGCTTTTGTCGTAAAAACCATTGATAAAGCTCATCAGTTGCATAAGCTTTAGTCCATGCATTATGCCCCGTATTTGGATATCGGGTAAATCGAATATCATGACCCATTTCTTTTAGTTTGGAAACCATTGTCTCCGATTCTTGAATAGGTATAGATTCATCATTTTCACCATGAAAAACCCAAATAGGCATTTTTTTATTTATCCATGAGGCGTATGGTACCGGTGTCATACCACAAACCACTGCCATTGCTGCAAAAGTATCTGGGTATTGTACAGCCATTTCCCATGCTGCGCCTCCTCCCCTACTTAATCCTGTTAAATAAACCCTATTGGTATCTACCCGGTTATCTCCTATGACAGAATCCAGTAATTGTTTAACCGCTCGTGTATTCCACCATTTTTTCTGATATGGATTTTGCGGAATCAGTATTAAAAAAGGAAAACTTTTACCGTCTGTTATTAGTTTTGGAGGGCCACTTCTTTTTATTTCACCCAATTCAGCACCTGCTTCACCTCCACCATGTAAGAATAGTAAAATGGGAAACTTTTTATTTTTACTCTTTAGATAATCCTCTGGATAGTACAAGTAATAATTAAGTTTTTCTTTAACTGATGTTTCCATGACCGAGTCTAACAAGACACCTCTAGTTTGGGAAGCGCAATTGGTAAACAATAGTAAAACTAAAATATACTTAAGAGACTGTATCAACTTCATTTTTTTCCTAAGATAAAGAAATTGCATTCAGATTGCCAATAGGTGCACGAAGAGAATTATATTAAGTAGGTCTTATTTAACGATATAAAGTAAAATGTCCAATATAGCGCAGTTCTCTATCAGATAACGCATTCACCTCATACCAATAATCACCACTTGGAACTTCCTTACCTTCATAGGTGCCATCCCATCCACTTACCTCATCTAAGATGGCCACTACCCTACCATACCTATCATAGATTTTAACTTCTACATTCGTGAAGAATTCAGTATTTTTTGGTGCCCATTCGTCATTTAAATTATCTCCATCTGGAGTAAAGAAATTAGGTATTTCCAACATTCCCGTAAATTCAAAAGGCATAATCACTTCCGCAACACATCCATTGGCATCAACTACACGAATATTGACCATACCCGTTTGATTGGTTGTAAATGTAGTTTCGCTTCCAAAGGACTGTCCATTAAAGAAATATTCATATCCACCAAAACCACCTGCTGCCGTAGCCTGAAGTTCATTAGGACCTGTTTTAACTGCTGATAAAGTTAAAGGGTCGTATGCATCAACAGTAAATTCTACAAAGTTGGTACAACCATTTTCATGATAAATATATACGATGTGGTCCCCAGGGGTCAAGTCTCCCCATGTATATTCCTCTGCCGCCAAAGCCGTTATGGCATCAGTTGGGTCTACAGGGTCCAGAGCAAACATTAAACTAGGCAACAGACTTTGTTCTTGCATTTGTATAGTAACCGTACTATTTGGAAAAATACCCTCACAACCATATTGTACTAAAGGTTCTGCATTTAGGTCTACCCCAAT
>CBFIGW010000210.1:0-4310 GCA_965662155.1 Maribacter sp.
TAAACCAGTTATTTAAAAGGACTGAATAAAACTATAACAACTTAGGGATAATTTGATGTATCACCATAAGATTTCATTTTGGTTTTGTACTTTTGCACCTCAATTTTGAACTTCAAATAAATTAGAATATGAGCACTTTCGATGTTATAGTTTTGGGTAGTGGTCCCGGTGGATATGTAACTGCCATTAGAGCTTCTCAATTAGGTTTTAAAACTGCCATTATTGAAAAGGAAAGCCTTGGGGGCGTTTGTTTAAATTGGGGTTGTATCCCTACTAAAGCACTGTTAAAATCAGCTCAAGTATTTGAATATTTAAAACATGCAGAGGATTACGGCCTTAACGCTGAAGGTGTAGACAAAGATTTTGATGCCGTAATTAAAAGAAGCCGTGGCGTAGCGGAAGGAATGAGCAAAGGGGTTCAATTCTTAATGAAAAAGAACAAAATAGAAGTTATAAAAGGTTTTGGAACACTTAAATCTGGTAAAAAAGTTTCTGTTAAGGCAACGGATGGTACCGAGACTGAATATAATGGTAAATATGTAATTATTGCTACAGGGGCAAGAAGTAGGGAACTACCTAGTCTTCCACAAGATGGTAAAAAGATTATTGGCTACAGAGAAGCAATGACTTTGCCTAAACAACCAAAGAAAATGATTGTTGTAGGTAGTGGTGCCATTGGTATTGAGTTTGCCTATTTCTATAATTCTATGGGTACAGAGGTTACCGTTGTTGAATACCTTCCTAACATAGTTCCTGTAGAAGATGAGGATGTTTCCAAGCAATTGGAGCGCAGCTTTAAAAAGGCCGGTGTCAAAATAATGACATCTGCCGAAGTTACTTCTGTTGACACGTCCGGTGATGGCGTAAAAGCTACTGTGAAGACAGCAAAAGGAGAGCAGGTTTTAGAAGCGGATATTGTATTATCGGCTGTAGGTATTAAAACAAATATTGAAAATATTGGTCTTGAAAATGTGGGTATTGCTACAGATCGTGATAAGATTTTAGTGAACGATTATTACCAAACCAATATTCCGGGATACTATGCAATTGGTGATGTAACACCAGGACAAGCCTTGGCACATGTAGCTTCTGCGGAAGGTATTTTATGTGTAGAAAAATTGGCGGGCTTGCACGTAGAGCCATTGGATTATGGAAATATACCTGGTTGTACGTATTGCTCACCTGAAATTGCATCTGTTGGATTAACTGAAAAACAAGCAAAAGAAAAAGGCCTAGATATCAAAGTTGGAAAATTTCCGTTTTCCGCAAGTGGAAAAGCGAAAGCTTCCGGTGCGTCTGACGGATTTGTAAAAGTGATTTTTGATGCCAAGTATGGCGAATGGTTAGGCTGCCATATGATAGGTGCAGGTGTTACCGATATGATTGCCGAAGCCGTTGTGGCCCGTAAATTAGAAACAACAGGCCATGAAGTATTAAAGGCCGTTCACCCTCACCCAACTATGAGTGAAGCTGTTATGGAAGCTGTAGCTGATGCTTACGACGAGGTAATACATCTATAATAAAATAAAAAACAATAAGGACAACTAACAGCTTAATTGGGAGTTGTCCTTTTTAGTATATAATTGTCATGTTATTAAAGGCGTTTAGAGCAACTGCAATTTTAGAAGGTATTTCTTACTTAGCATTATTTGGTGTAACCATGCCTTTAAAATATTGGGCTGAAATACCCGAGCCAAATAAGTTAGTAGGATACGCCCATGGCTTTCTTTTTATTGCTTTTATTGTACTGGCAGCGCTTGTTTGTTTTAATAAGAAATGGGGAATAAAGAGGTTTGTTATTTTTGGAATAGCATCATTGCTACCATTTGCCACCTTTTATGTGGATGACAAGTATCTTAAAAACGCTAGTTAATTTTAAAACTGGTAATTGCCAAGTCATAACTCTGCAATCCAAAACCGAGGACTACCCCTTTTGCCGCTGCAGAAATATAAGAGAAATGCCTAAAATCTTCTCTTTTGTGCGTATTTGAAATATGGACCTCTACAACAGGGGTCGTAACCGCTTTTACCGCATCACCAATACCAACTGAAGTATGGGTATAGGCAGCTGCGTTTAAAATAATACCATCATAAGAAAAACCTACTTCCTGTATTTTTGTAATAAGCTCTCCTTCAATATTAGATTGGAAATACTCCAACTCAATATCCTTAAACTTAAATTGAAGTTCAGAGAAATAATCTTCAAAGGTTTTATCGCCATATACTTCTGGCTCCCTTTTTCCCAATAGATTTAAATTAGGACCGTTAATTATGATGATGCGCATGGGGTAAAAGTACTAATTATTTTGTGCCAAAAAAAAATGGTATTCACAGAATACCATTTATAATTAATATGTTTTATTTTTCTAAAAGAGAAACAAAAAACCTACCAGTACACTAGAAAATGTTACGTCATCATTCACTGCAAAATAGGATATATTTAATTCAGAGGATCCCCCGTTCATATCTACACCTATCATTGGTCTATATAACAGACCACCATCATTTCCTTTGTTAACCCCAATACCATAGCCTACATCCCCTCCAATTTTAAAACCAGAGGCTGGGTAAATTCTAATAGACCCTGCAATTGGAATAAACTGGACATTGTCAAATTCGGTTTCAATAGTTGATCCACCAAAGTCTACCGTTTCTTTTTCCCCAAAGGCATTAATAAATCCTGTTGCCAGGCCCAAATCAATTTCTCTAGAAACTCCCCAATGTTGTGTTAGATCTAAACCTAAATTTAAGCCATAGGCTTCAGAAAAATCCCCAACGGTCATACCTGCAGTTAAACCAGCTCTAAAATTGGTCCTATCTACTTGGGCATGGAGTGATATATTAAAAATTGTAAAAAATAAAATGACTGATAAAGCTCTCATAAAATTTATAATTGGTTGTTATTATATGTAAACTTAATGCCTATATCACAGTTATATAATTTAAGTTGTAAGAAGGCCTATTTTAGTTGTAAAATGCCATTTTAACAGGAAAAAGAAGTATTTAAAAGGCTAGTTTCAACCCTATTTTATTCAAAATTGAAAGGGCAATTATGAGGAATAAAAAAACGAAGGGAATACCTTCGCTTTTTTTATTTTCAATGTTTTTATTTTACATAAAATACACCGCAGAGACAGAAACCACTCTGTTTTTTGAGGTTACATCTTCTATAGCGTTAATAAACCCAGCGGTAAACCTAAGTTGAAAATAAAAATTATCATCTAAACGATACCCTGCACCAACCGTAACTCCCAAGTCCAAACCATTGGTGTTTTCAAATGTTTGTAAGGTACCGCCATAAGTATTCCCTTCTAGGTTATTGGAAAGTAGCAGTCCTACTTGCGGACCAGCCTCAACATAAATTTCATCCCAAACATTGTATTTTGCGACAACAGGAATATTTAAATACCAAAAGTTCAAATCATCTTCAAAAAAACCTCCACTTCCCTGTAAAGAAAGCAATGCCTCTGGTTGCACAATTATCTTATCACTAAAGGGTACCTCCAAAACTCCCCCGAAATGAAAACCTAGTATAGAATCATAGCTATAAACGGCATCTCCACCCAAAGATGCAATATTTAGTCCGGCTTTTGCACCAAAACGCATATCTTCTTGGGCCATTAATCCAAATGCCCCTATCGTGAACATAGTTAGTGTTAAGAATATTTTTTTCATTTCAAATTGTTTTAATTAGTGTATTCAAATATAAAAATCTTTGTACGTAGAATCTACCTAAATCAATGATAATTATGGCATTTACCTTAAAAAATATCTTCCATATAAGCTGTATCTTTAGGCATGAATTGGAACCAAGCGCTAAAAGATTACAGTTACTATCTTAAGCTGGAAAGGGGGCTAGCGGACAACTCCATAAAAAATTATATAATGGATGTTGAAAAACTAGTTGGTTTTCTAACCGTCCATGATTTAAAAGAAACTCCAACTACCATTGAAAAGAGTACCGTACAAAAATTCATCTATGAAATTGCTAAAATTGTTAATCCAAGATCACAGGCGCGCATTATTTCCGGTTTAAAAAGTTTTTTCAATTATTTGGTTTTTGAAGATTATAGGGCCAATAATCCTTTAGATTTAATAGAATCACCCAAAATAGGACGTAAATTACCCGATACCCTTTCCGAAAATGAAATAAACCAACTTATAGAGGCAATAGACCTCAGCAAACCTGAAGGTGCCAGAAACAAAGCCATGTTAGAAACCCTCTATGGGTGTGGTTTACGCGTATCGGAATTGATAGGTTTAAAAATATCGGACCTTTTCTTTGATGAGGATTTTATAAAAGTAACCGG
>CBFIGW010000211.1:0-4307 GCA_965662155.1 Maribacter sp.
CCTGATAAATCCAAATCACGATCTATTCTTTCATTATCTAAATTTCTAAACCTTAACTGACTATTTAAAAATCCATTATTCACAATTCTAATTCTGCCGTTGCCTGGATTATTATCTTCAGAATCATTCCAATCATTAGCAAAATTTAAGGACCCATTATTGTTTCCATAATTACTAAAGGTAAAATTATCAAGGAATGTTTCTTGGCCAAACATGGATGTGGTAATACCAATAATAAAAAATAAAAGTATTTTATATCTACAGAAAGCTAACATCTATTCTACTGTTTGATTTGTCCTTGTATTGAAATACATATAATGCATCCCTTTAACTTATCAAATATAGAAACCCAGTTATGGGGAGGGAATTAATTGTTGTGAACGTGCCTAAATGTAATTGTGAACAAAGTAAAATATGTAGTAAGACTCCTTTTAAAAGTGAAATATAAGTGAAAGTTCCATATAACACTTCATCGAAAAAGCCCCTGAAAATAGTGCTTTTAGATTGATTTAAAATGAAAAAACAGTGATAAAACTAAACCGTTTCACCTTTTTGATTATTTAGTAATTTACTCCAGAATAATAAATTCTGAACGTCTATTTATATCGTGCTTTTCCCTTGAACACGGTACTCCATCTGTACACTCGTTCAGTAATTTATTTTCTCCATAACCCTCACTCACCAATCTATCCTTAGATATGCCATTTCTTATCATATAATTTATTGTAGATTCTGCCCTTTTTTGAGACAGCCATAAATTATAAGCAGCAGGCCCCCTGCTATCTGTATGCGAGTTTACTTTTAATTTTAGGCTGGGATATTTTTCCATGGCCGCTATTACTTTTTCTATTTCAATTTCAGAATCCTTACGGATATTATATTTATCAAAATCAAAGTAGATAGTACTTAATTGCAATAGTTTAGCCAAATCATCTCCAAAACCTGCAGTTACACGGTCGCGCTCTAAATAAAAATCAATAATTTTTGGCTTTCCATCAGAAACACCAATATATTCCTCATGCGGCACATAACCTTCCATTAATGCCCTAACAAAATTACCTTTGTTACAATCTAGCGTTAAGCTATATTCCCCGTTGGAATCTGTTATTGCAGATAATATTTCTTCGTTGTCTTCATTGATAACCTTGATCGTAGCACCAACCAATACCTCATTAGAGATTTTATCTCGTACTGTACCTGTTATTTGCTGGATACAATCAAATACCAAAGCTTCATTTTCTTTAAAGGCGTAAATATCATCATACCCTAAACCATCTTCCCTATTGGAAGCAAAATAACCTTCCTTTGAAGATTCATCAAAAATAAACGTAAAATCATCATTTTTACTGTTTACCGGTTCTCCCAAGTTTAAAACCTTTCCCGTAAAATCTTGCCTTTTAATTTTTGTTGCAAACACATCTAAACCGCCAAGTCCTGGATGGCCATCTGAGGAAAAATATAAAATTTCATCAGAAGTTACAAAAGGAAACGTTTCTCTTGCCTCGGAATTTATATTGGCTCCCAGATTTATTGGTGTACCAAAGGTTCTATCTTTATTAATAGTTACCATGAACAAATCTGATTGACCATAGGTACCTGGCATATCAGAAGCAAAATATAAGGTCTTCTCATCTGGACTTAACGCAGGGTTGGCAACCGAATAAGAATCGCTATTAAATGGCAATTCCTCAATTTCAGACCAAGTTCCATCTATATACTGAGCCCTAAATATTTTAAGCCTTATTATCCCCTTTTCATCTTTCTTATACTTGCCTTCTACCATATTATTTCGTGTGAAATATATGGTTTTACCATCTTTGGTTACCACTGATGTAGATTCATGTAACCTTGTATTTATTCTATTGTTCTTCTTGGAAACAATTTCTTCTGTTATTATTGTATTTGGAAAATCGGCATTGCCATCCATGTCTGTGTCAGTGCCATTAGAGATAACATCTCTTGATCCTAAAACATCAACTTTTACCACATTGTTTAGGGAGATACTATCCGAATCTACTCTGTAAAGATCCAAAAAATCTTTGGCATTCCAAGTATGTCGGTATCTAGCAAAATTTCCTGTATCCCTGTCCGATGAAAATATAAGACCTTCTTTATAAAAGGCCGGTGCAAAATCTGAATAAGGGGAATTATACGGAAACGTTTTTAGTTCATATCTACCAGAATTGGCCTTGATTTCAGCCATATAATCCCTTTCACTTGTATACGCGGATGCTCTACCATCATTTGTGGTTAATTCGGTAAACTTTGCCATTACTTCATTGGAACGCTCATAATCCCCTAAAGATTTTAAGGTCTGGGCAAACTTAAAATAGTTTTCTGGAGAGACACTTTCCGGATAATTTTCAACTAATGTTTTATAGATTTCTGCGGCCTCTTTATAATCAGAATTGTAATAATAAGAATTCCCTAAATTCTTTAGCAAAATGGCAGAGCTATACCCTTTATCCAATACTTTTTTATAGATATCTATAGCGGGGCTAAAAGAATATTCTTCGAATTTCTGATTTGCCTTATTTAGCAATCTTTCTTGTGAAAATAATGCCGTGCTTGTTGTTAAAGCAATTAGTAATACCAGAACATGTAATTTTTTCATCATTTGTTTATTCATATTAGAAGAAACGGGGAGAAACTAATCTTTGGAATGATTTCACCAATTCAAATCGTAAAAAAACTTCAAACGAACCATCATTAAATCGTCTACCACCTAGTTCGGTAGTTTCCTTGTCATAAGCCAGTCCCAACATAAACTGATCTGAAATTTGAAATCCGGCCATGGCACTTAAGGCAGCATCCCATCTATAGGCCGCACCAAAAGTGAATTTATCATTAAACATAAAATTAGCGGACAAGTCCACCTGTAACGGGGCACCCCCTACTACTTTGGTAAGAATGGCCGGTTTAAATTTTAAATTACCGTTTAAATCAAACACATAACCTGTAATTAAGTAAAAATTAATACGTTCCTTAGAAAGGAATTGTACCGTGTTTGCATCTCTTTGTGAATTATCAAAATGTTCTGTTTGTAACAAATTAGGTGCAGACAATCCAGCATAAAATTTATTCGTGTGATAATACAGACCAAGACCAATATTAGGGGAAAACCTATTTTCGATATTTTCTGAATTTACCGGCTCTACATCAAAGTTCCTAAGTTTGGTAAAATCAAAATTCAATAAGTTACCTCCAGCCTTTAGACCAAACGAAAGTTTACCTTCTAATGAGACATCTATTGTATAAGAAAGTACAGCATCGAAATATGTTTCTTGAACTGTACCATCACCAATCTCGTCGTTTACAATAGATAACCCATATCCTAAATTACTGTTTCTAATAGGTGAATGAAGATTTAACGTTTGAGTTGTTGGCGCACCGGTTAAACCTACCCATTGTGCCCTGTATAAAGCTGCTACACTCAATTGTCCACGAGACCCCGCATAAGCAGGATTTACGCTCATGGTGTTAAACATATACTGTGTATATTGGGCATCCTGTTGAGCATGCAATCCACTTACCACTAGCATTGAAAATATTAAAAATGCAAAAAACTTATTCCTGATATTCATATAGTTATACTGTTATTTGCTTATGTAAATATACTCACTATCCACTACATTCTCTCCGTCCAAAGTGGTGTAGTCAAATATGTAAAAATAAACTCCCGAGGGCAAATAATTATCAACACTAAACGTAGACCTACCTCTAGACCTACCATCAAACACATTATTTTGATTATTATAATTTTCACCTTCGTAAACAGCTACTCCCCATCTGTTAAAGATTTTTAATGTGCTTGTTCTTATATTCTCAACACCTCTAATAAAAAGAAAATCATTTTTACCATCTGAATTTGGAGTCACCAATTGATTCACTTCTATTTTTTGTGTAAGTACTTCATTAACTGTAATAATCACCGTGGCCGTATCACAATTCCCCTCCGAATCACAGACCGTGTACTCAAAAACATCATCACCGTTAAAGCCATCGTTTGGAATATAGGTCACCGTATCATCGCTAATATCGTCTGGTGTGCCACCATCGTTGACCTCCAGGGTTCCATTGACCGGGTCCGTAAAAGTTAAGGTGCCATCACTTGGGATACCCATATCGTTGTCCAAGATGAAAATTTCCACTTCCGTGTCCTCATCCGTGGAAACGGTATCGTCCACTGCATCCAGCATTTCGGGAGTACCTACTGTAATCGTCACCGTTGCCGTATCACAATTCCCCTCTGAATCACAGACCGTGTACTCAAAAACATCATCACCGTTAAAGCCATCGTTTGGAAT
>CBFIGW010000212.1:0-4277 GCA_965662155.1 Maribacter sp.
AGAATCATATACTTATGATGCCTTAGATAGGGTACGGGGAGTTGCAAAAGTGTCTAAACCCACCCTTACACCATTTTTGGCAGACTCTTCTATCGCCAATGGTACCGCGGTAATTATTTGTCCGGGTGGTGGGTATTCGCATCTGGCCATTAATAAAGAAGGATATAAAGTTGCCAAATGGTTGAATACGCTCGGTATTTCTGCCTTTGTGCTAAAATATAGAATGCCTACGGATGAAACCATGACCAACAAAACTGTAGGTCCGCTACAAGATGCACAAGAGGCAATACGTATGGTGCGTAAAAACGCAAAACGATATAATATTGATGCCAGTAAAATTGGAATTTTAGGTTTTTCAGCTGGTGGGCATTTGGCAAGTACGTTATCCACCCATTTTAATGATAGAGTTTATGAGCACGATGCATCAATCAGTGCAAGACCAGATTTTTCGGTATTGGTATATCCGGTAATTTCTATGAAAGAAGGTATAACCCATGAAGGCTCTAAACAGAATTTATTGGGAGAGCATCCATCCAAAGAACGTATCGATCACTACTCAAATGCGCTGCAGGTTAACAATACCACACCACCAACTTTTTTAGTGCATGCTACCGATGATACGGTGGTGCCCGTTGAAAATAGTTTGGAATATTATAATGCCCTAAAGCAGTTTAATGTGCCTGCAGAGTTGCATATTTATGAAAATGGCGGACATGGTTTTGGTCTGGGGGTTTCCGGTACCAATGCCAACTGGCCAACCAGTTTAGAACAGTGGTTTTTAGCGCACGACTTGATGAAAAAAGAGGAGATATACCTTTTTTCCTATTTTGTGGGTAACGGGGAAGACGGCTTACATTTTGCTTATAGTGAAGATGGATATTCTTGGGAAAGTTTACGAAATGGCGATTCATACCTAACCCCGCAAGTAGGTAAGGATAAATTAATGCGTGATCCATGCATAATTAAAGGGGGCGATGGCAAATACCATATGGTCTGGACCGTTAGTTGGACGGATAAAGGTATTGGGTATGCCACTTCGGATGATTTGGTAAACTGGTCTACGCAACAGTTTATTCCCGTAATGGAAAAACTGAAAGGTACCCGTAATACTTGGGCGCCAGAGATTACCTATGATGATGCTACCGGGGTATATATGATTTATTGGGCAAGTACTATTGAAGGTAAGTATCCAGAAACCAAGAGCAACAAGGAAGACGGATACAACCACCGTATGTACTACACCACTACCAAAGATTTTAAATCCTTTACGGAAACCAAAGTGCTTTATGAGCCTGGTTTCAATGTCATAGATTCATCTATCTACAAATGGGAAGATAAATTTATTATGTTCCTAAAGGATGAAACAATAGAACCCGAGCAGAAAAATATTAAAATTGCTTTTAGCGATTCTTTAGAAGGGCCTTATTCACAAGCAGGAAAACCTATTACTGGAGATTATTGGGCAGAAGGACCAACGGCAATTTATATAGATGGTAAATGGATTGTCTATTTTGATAAATACAAAAACCATGCGTACGGGGCGGTAGCCTCAAGTGACCTAAAGAACTGGGAAGATATTTCCGATCAAGTCTCTTTTCCCGAAGGGTTGCGCCATGGTACGGTGATAAAGGTGCCTAGGGAATTTTTATCGGCCTTAAGGAATTAAATTATCAGCTCAACAACTCAACAACAAACTAGCTTTACTCAACATGTTACGAACCAAAGTAAAATTTCTTCGAAAACAACAACTTACTTTTATTATTAGTTTTTTTACGATTTGCGTAGCTTATTCGCAAACCAAAACACATCAATTAGAGGTTGAATACTTAAAAACTCCTTTGGGCATAGATGTAGATACACCAAGATTTAGTTGGCAAATGAAAACCGATGTCAACCAATATGGGCAATCGCAAAATGCGTATCAAATTAAGGTGAGTACCGCATCCGGTACATTGGTTTGGGATAGTGGAAAAGTGGAGAGTGCTATTTCTTTGGGAATTTCTTATGCTGGGGAAACATTACAACCTAGAACTACATACCAGTGGGAGTTGACCGTGTGGGGTCAAGACAACACAACATCACAGAATTCTTCTTGGTTTGAAACCGGATTGATGGATGATAACCCTAATACCGTACAGTGGAACGGTGCGCAATGGATCGGTGGTGGCGACAACGATATTGTATTGTATTCCCACTATTTATCCGTTTATAAATTTGATTATACCGTACAGCTCGATGAGAAATCGGAGAGTACAAAAGCGGCTTTTATTTTTGGTGCAAACGATGCCCGTTTATTGGATAAAAACAAAAATATACAAGGGGTCAATGCAGCCAAAGATGAGACTTACATAAGTTTTGAATTGGATATTAGTGCTGTAGATGGTACCGATGCGGGGTTGGCCAAATTTAATGTTTATCGAAAAGGATATACAAAGGAAGATGACGTAACTATTCCTTTTAGGTCCTACGATATTCCCCTAAATAAGATAAACGAAAAGAATAAATATGATGCGCATACTTTTTATACCCAATGTAATTTTGGTCTGTTCAAAGTATACTTAGGTGGTGAGCAAGAGAAAGATATTATTTCTACGGATGATGTTATTTCGGCATCGCCTTTTGCACCCAAAGGATTTAATTTGAACCCCATAGGTAAGGGTAATGATTATATTTCTTTTCCGATGTTGGCCGATATTGGATTTGCTGTCCAACCACTTCAAAAAGCCTATTTTTCAAACATAAATGTTAGGAATTTACGTGCTCCTTCCAATGCATTATTGAACGAAAATATACAATCAGATAAAGCGTATGATGGTATTTTTTCTGAAACCATACATCAAAATGAAAAATTAAAAATTTCGGAAAATGCCTTTGAACTTCAAGGGGGTGAACATGGTACCAAAATAATAGTGGATCCCAGTCAAAATGCCGCCCCTATGTTACGAACGGAATTTAATGCTGAAAACCAAGAAATTGCCAAGGCTAGATTGTATGTTACGGCACGCGGTATTTATGAAATGTATCTAAATGGTGAACGTGTGGGCGAAGATTATTTTAACCCAGGACTAACCCAGTATAATAAAACCCATATGTACCAAACCTATGATGTAACCAATTTGGTGCAATCTGGTGAGAATGCTATTGGCGGTTGGCTAAGTGAAGGTTGGTGGAGTGGTAATATCACCTATCAAGGCGATTTTTGGAACTTTTTTGGCGATCGGCAGTCGTTACGGGCACAGCTGATCATCACTTATGAAGACGGGTCAGAACAAGCGATTACAACCAATGATACCGACTGGAAATTATTTACGGATGGTCCTATTAGATACGGCAGTTTTTTCCAAGGGGAGGTTTATGATGCTACCAAGGAAAGCCATATTAGAAAATGGTCAACTTTTGGGTATAACGACAGTAATTGGAAAAAGGCTAAAGAGGTACCCTTAGAGGGGAATATATACCCCGGGGAAGAATTGGATTTTTCAGATTATAGATTAAGAGCTCAAATAGGGGAAAACCCAAGTATCGTAAAAACGTTGACAGCCATACAAGTTGATGAGGTACGGCCTGGAGTATTTGTATACGATATGGGTCAAAATATGGTGGGATTCCCCAAAATTACATTGCCCAATGGCGTAAAAGGTGATACGGTAACGCTTCGTTATGCAGAAATGAAATACCCTGATTTAACGGAATATGGCGACGAGGTAGGCATGGTAATGATGGAAAATATAAGGGCAGCGTTAACCCATGACACCTATATAAGAAGGGGCGGTACAGAAACTATTCAGCCAAGATTTACTTTCCATGGATACCGCTATGTAGAAATTACAGGAATTAAAAAAGCATTGCCTTTAGAGGCAGTTAAAGGACTGGTGGTGAGTTCCATTAAAGAAATCACCTCAAACTACGAGTCCTCTAATGCTTTGGTCAATAAATTATGGGAAAATATTACATGGTCCTTACGAGGTAATTTCTTGTCCATACCTACGGACACCCCTGCGCGTAACGAGCGTATGGGTTGGAGTGGGGATATAAGTGTCTTTTCAGAAGCAGCCACTTATTTAGCGGATATAGGTCCGTTTTTAGACCGTCATTTATTGGCCATGAGAGATGTGCAACGAGAAGATGGTCGTTTTACGGATGTAGCACCCCTTGGCGGCGGATTTGGTGGAACCCTTTGGGGAAGTGCCGGTATCATTGTAGCATGGGAAGTGTACCAACAGTATGGAGACCTTGAGCTATTGCATATCCATTATGATGCCATGAAAGCTTATTTG
>CBFIGW010000213.1:0-4262 GCA_965662155.1 Maribacter sp.
TTGTTTCGGAAATTATAAGGCCTTCGAACATCCTTGACTTTAAATCAGAAAACAGACTGTCAAGTTTAGGTGAATAGTCGTTGATAAACCCTTTTTCCACTATAGATTTTTCAATGATATCTTTAGATATTAAAACAGGATTGCCATTATGTTTTTTATTCCAAATATTGACAAAAGCACTCGTCCCCGTAATCATCCCTTGATTAATCAGTTTTTTGGCAAATTCATCTTTGGGCACCAAACCTTTATCAAACATAAACTTTTGCCAAAAACGGGAATACAATAAATGCCCTGTAGCGTGTTCGCTGCCACCTATATATAAATCTACATCTTGCCAGTAGTTAATAGCATCCTGGGAAAAGATTTCCTCGCTATTATGTGGGTCCATATAGCGGTTAAAATACTGAGAGCTCCCCGCCCAACCTGGCATGGTATTCAATTCAAGTGGGAATACGGTTTTATTGTCTATAAAATCATTATTTACTACCTCATTTTCAGCAGTATCCCAAGCCCACTCGGTTGCGTTGCCCAATGGTGGTTCACCTGTTTCGGTAGGTAGATATTTTTCAACTTCTGGCAACTTAATGGGCAAGTGTTCTTTGGCAATCATTTGCGGCATACCGTCTACATAATACACGGGGAAAGGCTCTCCCCAATATCTTTGGCGACTGAATACGGCATCCCTAAGTCGGTAATTTATCTTGCCTTCGCCTTGTCCAAGTTGTTCCAATTCAAAAATGGCACGTTTTACGGCCTTTTTATAAGGCAATCCATTTAAGAAATCAGAATTGGCAATTACGGTTTTATCCTTGTCAGCAAAAGCCTCTTCAGAAATGTCTATTCCCTCAAAAATATTTGGAATAGGAATATTGAAGTGTTTTGCAAAATCATAATCGCGCTGATCACCACAAGGCACGGACATTACAGCTCCAGTACCATAACCTGCCAATACATAGTCCCCAATCCAAATAGGAATGGGCTCTTTGGTAAATGGATGCTCTGCATAGGCGCCAGTAAAAGCACCTGTTATAGATTTTACATCGGCCATACGGTCGCGTTCAGAACGCTTTGCCGTTGCTTCAATATATGCATATACCTCAGCTTTTTGCTCCGCTGTAGTAATTTTAGAAACCAATTCATGTTCCGGTGCCAGGGTCATAAAGGACACCCCAAAAATAGTATCGGGTCTGGTGGTGAAGACTTCAATGCCGCCTTCTTCGCCGCTGAGGTCATGAATAGAATTTTCATGTAATTTAAAAGTTACGCTAGCACCTTCACTTCTTCCTATCCAGTTAGTCTGGGAATCTTTAAGTGGCTGCGGCCAATCTATGGTATTCAATCCGTCCAACAAACGTTGTGCATATGCAGAAATCCGCATACTCCACTGAGTCATTTTTTTTCGAACAACCGGGTGGCCGCCACGTTCGGATACGCCATTAACAATTTCGTCGTTTGCCAAAACAGTACCTAAAGCCGGACACCAATTTACTTCGGTATCCGCCAAATATGTCAGTCTATATTTTAAAAGAATTTCTTGCTTTTTAACTTCAGAAAAAGTCTTCCATTCATCCGCGGTGAAAGTCTCTATATCGTCATCACAAACAGCATTTACATGGGCGTTGCCATCTTTGTTAAATGCAGCGATCAAGGTTTCTATATCTTCCGCCTTGTCCGTATCCTTGTTATACCAAGAATTAAAGATTTGAATAAAAATCCACTGGGTCCACTTATAATACTCAGGACTAGATGTGCGCACCTCTCTACTCCAATCGAAAGAAAAGCCCAGTTGATCTAACTGTCTTCTATAGGTTTTAATATTCTCAGCAGTAGTTATTGCCGGATGCTGACCTGTTTGTATCGCATATTGCTCCGCTGGTAGCCCAAAAGAATCATAGCCTTGGGGATGTAGTACATTAAACCCTTTATGTCTTTTATAACGCGCATAAATATCACTAGCAATATAACCTAAAGGATGCCCTACATGGAGTCCCGCACCCGAGGGATATGGAAACATATCCAGCACATAGAATTTCTCTTTATCAGAGTCATTTTCTGCTTTAAATGTTTGATTTTCTGCCCAGTACTTTTGCCATTTGTCCTCAATTTCGTTGAAATTGTAATTCATTGTCAAATCTTAAAAAAAATGACCATATCCCATCTGTGCAAGCACGATTAAATAAGAAATGGTCCTTTTGTTTTCGGTCACAAAAATAGGCCTATTCGATGAAAGTCAAAAAGATATTGATGATTTACGCCCAAGACCATAAAATATACCCAAAACTATACAAATACTGTATCTTTAAATTTGTGAAAATAAAAGTGATTAAAATACTACCCCACATCCTTTTATTCTTGGTCCTTTACACTTGGGAAGCAAAGGCACAGCTAGGATTTTGTACCGGTAGTTCCGGTGACCCCATTTTTACTGAAGATTTTGGTACTGGATTATCCGATGGACCTGAATTGCCACCAGGCACAACAACTTATAATTTTACTACCGGGGTTCCTAATGACGGAGACTATACCATTTCAAGCACTACCAACTATTTTAATTGGCATAACACAGCGGACCATACACCAGGGGATGTTAATGGAAAAACCTTTGTTGTAAATGCTAGTTTTACCGCGGGTGAATTTTATCGTAGAGAGGTCTCTGGACTTTGTGAAAATACAACTTATGAGTTTTCTTCTTGGGTGATTAATTTGTTGCCCATGGAATCCTGTGAATCAAATGGAATTCCAATAAACGTCCGTTTTCAAATTTGGGACGAAACGGACACCAATTTACTAGCTCAAGGAGATACAGGAAATATACCCAATATTAGCACCCCTGAATGGAACCAGTACGCATTGGTTTTTCAAACATTGCCCGGACAAACATCGGTAATATTAAAAATGCGCAATAATAGCAATGGCGGTTGTGGAAACGACCTGGGTATAGATGATATTGTATTTAAATCTTGTGGAGATACGATTAATGTTGCAACAGATCAACAAGAAGAGTCCATTGTAGTATGTGAAGACCAAGGTGCGGTAGGTGCTACTTTAATTGCAACTCCAGATTTTTCAATTTTTACAACGCACGCCTATCAATGGCAGCAAAGTATTGATAATGTAATTTGGACTGATATAGTAGGTGCGAATAGCAATAGTTATACAACGCCATTAGTGAACAATACCAATTTCTATAGGGTAAAAGTTGCCGAGGATGCCATTAATGTTTCTAACGATTTATGTAATGTTCTTTCCGATGTATTTGAAATAAAAATAGTACCAATACCCCCAGAACCAACAACTAATGGTGATGTCACCATTTGCGAAAATGAAACAGCAACGTTACGGGCAACTATTCCAGATGGTTTTACAGTAAGCTGGTATGATGCCCCAACCGGAGGTAATTTACTTTTAGAAAATAACATTGAATTTATTACGGCGGAAGCAGGAACGTATTTTGCAGAAACCAATTCCACTGAAGTAGCATGTGTATCTGCAAATAGGACCGCTATAACACTTAATATAAATCCTATCCCAATAATTTCGGATGAGTCCATTGTGTTTTGCGAAGGGGAAATAGCTTCTTTATCGGCCGGCATTGAAAATGTGACCTATTTATGGAGTACCGGAGAAACCACAGAGCAAATACAAGTTACTTTGGAAGGTGATTATATGGTTGAGGTAACCGATGCCAATGGATGCTCCAACACAAAATTTATTACACTGCAACAGATTGATAAACCCATTTTTGAATCGGTCATTTCGGAAGGACCGTCAATAATAGTTACCACTTCCAATGATGGTGATTTTGAATATTCCATAGATGGTTCAACTTATCAAAATAGTGCTGTTTTCGAAACTGTCACAGGAGGAAGCTATATTATTTATGTTCGTGACAAAAATTTATGCAGTGTGGTAACACAACCATTTATACATGTTGTAATTCCTAGTTTCTTTACCCCGAACGGAGATAACAGCAATGATATTTTTATGCCAGAAGGGATAGAATCTTTTAATAATATTAGTATGTCCATATACGACCGATATGGTAAACTTTTGAAATTCGGTAACAATCAAAACACAGAATGGGACGGAACGTCAAATGGACAACGAATGCCACCCAATGATTATTGGTATGTTTTACAAATTGATAGTACGTTAATAAAAGGGCATTTTACATTGAAAAGAGGAGTCTTTAAATTTTAAGATTGTTTTCACTTTACTTTGTTATTTTTACAGTTCTATATTGTACTATGGCCAATTCTTTT
>CBFIGW010000214.1:0-4193 GCA_965662155.1 Maribacter sp.
TTTCCAATCATAGGATTTAAATTCATCCCACTCCGTTAAAACAGCAATGGCATGAGCGTCTTTAGTGATTTTAATAGGGTCTGTGGCAACAGTGAGCAGTTTTCTGTTTTCTTCAGGTGAGCGCGTATTTAAATAGTCTAAATCTTGATAAATACGTTCTGCCGTTACTTTAGGATCATACACTATGATTTCTGCTTGTTCTTCCAATAATGCATCCGCAACATATATTGCTGCAGATTCCCTAGTATCATTCGTATCTTTCTTAAATGCCCATCCATATAGAACAATTTTTTTTCCAGAGACTGTATTGTACATGGTTTGTATCATTAGTTCTGCAAAACGACGTTTTTGGTAGTCATTCATGATTATTACCTGCTCCCAATAATCTGCCACTTCTTGTAGGCCAAAAGTACGTGCTATGTATACCAAATTCAAAATATCTTTTTGAAAACAAGAACCACCAAAACCTACGGAGGCATTTAGGAATTTTGAGCCAATTCGGCTGTCAAAACCAATCGCCCTAGAGATTTCGGAAATATTGGCATCTGTCTTTTCACATAAAGCGGAAATAGAATTAATAGACGAAACCCTTTGTGCCAAGAAGGCATTAGCTACTAATTTTGATAGCTCAGAAGACCATACATTGGTTTGTAAAATACGTTCTTTTGGAAGCCAATTTTCATAAATAGAACTTAAAGCTTCCTTAGCTTTTTGTCCAGAAGGTGTGTCATTTCCGCCAATTAGAACACGATCAGCATTTACAAGATCATCAATTGCCGTGCCTTCTGCTAAAAACTCGGGATTGGAAAGTATTTCAAATTGGACATCACCACCTGTGTTATCCAAAATATTTTTGATAGCTTCAGCGGTTCTAACAGGTAAGGTGGATTTTTCAACTACAATCTTATCGTCTTTCGCCACTTTGGCGATATTACGTGCACACAATTCTACAAACTTAAGATCTGCAGCCTGACCTTTACCTTTACCGTAGGTTTTTGTAGGTGTATTTACCGATATAAATATCATTTGGGCCTCATCGATAGCTTTATCCACTTCTGTGGAAAAGAAAAGGTTTTTGCCTCTATTCTCTTTTACCATTTCTTTAAGACCTGGTTCATATATAGGCAGTTGGTTTAAATCCGAAGTATTCCATTGATCGATTCTATCTTGGTTTATGTCTACAACAGTTACCTTAATATTAGGGCACTTATTTGCAATTACGGACATCGTAGGACCACCAACATATCCAGCTCCTATGCAGCAGATATTTTTAATGTTTTTCATGTGTAAATTTAATTTTAAGATTGCAAAGGTGTTTATAACGTATAAATTGTTAGTATATTTTTGTTGAAAATTAATTAGTCAAAGATGTGGAACAATAAAAGAATGTTAATTTAAATTTTTATTTGAAAACCATAATATTAAGTTTTCTAGCATAATTTCCGATAAAGAACCCTTTTTTACTGTGCTCCAACTTAAAATAACCTTTAACCGATGATTTTAAATTATTAATCGAAATATCCTACAAAGATGCGTAATTATCTAAAACTATGGTTAATTTTGAATTCCTTAAATAACTTAACCATAAAAATAACTAAACTGTGCTTACAAGAACCAAAATTTGGCTTTCCTCTCCACACATGGGAACAAATGAACAAGTATATGTGAATGAAGCCTTTAGGACCAATTGGGTAGCCCCTTTAGGTCCAAATGTAAATGCTTTTGAAGAAGCAATTTCAACTTACCTAGGTGATAATGTACATACTGCAGCTTTAAGTTCTGGTACCGGCGCTTTACATTTGGCATTGGAAATGTTAGGAGTTGGTAATGGCGATGAGGTTTTATGTCAAAGCTTTACTTTCGCAGCCTCTGCCAATCCTATTTGTTATTTGGGAGCTACACCTGTTTTTGTGGATAGTGAAACCGATACTTGGAATATTTCCCCTGAGTTATTGGAAGAAGCCATAAAGGATAGAATTGCTACTTTTAAAAAACCTAAGGCAATTATAGCCGTACATTTATATGGTATGCCTTATAAGATAGATGAGGTTCGGAAAATAGCAAATTCCTATGATATCCCTATTATTGAAGATAGTGCAGAAGCATTAGGTAGTACCTATAAGAATGAAAAGTGTGGTACTTTTGGAGATATTGGTATCTTGTCCTTCAATGGAAATAAAATAATCACTACTTCTGGTGGTGGTGCATTAATAGCAAAGAACAAAAAATATGTAGACAAGGCTGTGTTTTTGGCAACACAGGCAAGAGACGATGCACCTCACTACCAACACTCTCAAGTGGGGTATAATTATAGAATGAGCAATGTGCTGGCCGGTATCGGAAGAGGACAAATGGAAGTTTTACCGGAAAGGGTAATGGCAAGAAGGGCCAATTATAGCTACTATGAGCAACATTTGTCGGAGTTTAAGAATATTACTTTTTTAGATGAACCAAAGGAATATCATTCCAATAGGTGGTTGAGTTGTATTTTAACGCCTTCCTTTGAGTCAAGGGAAAAGCTGCGTCTAGCGCTATTGCAAGAAAATATTGAATCTAGACCATTATGGAAACCATTACATTTACAACCAGTATTTAAGAATGCTCCTTGTTATGTAGATGATACTTCTAAAAATTTATTTGAACGTGGCCTATGTCTGCCAAGTGGTTCTAATTTAAGTGAGGAAGATTTAAACTTAGTTGTTGAAATAATTAAAAAAGAAATCTAATCATGCTACAAAAATATATAACCTACAACGCTCAACTCTACGCATCAAAGTGGGTAGTGCTGTTTATTGATTTGATTACGGTTGCTTTCTCATTTGTACTTTCGTACTTGATACGATTTAATCTTACCCTTGATTTTGAGGTGGAACAATTGTTAGTTCAGTTGCCTTGGGTGTGTGTTTCCTCCTTAGCTGCCTTTTTAGCGGTAGGTTCCTATAAAGGAGTGGTTAGACATACCGGATTACGAGACGTTTATAATATATTTAACGCTATTTGTCTCTCTAGTATTTTATTGATTTTTTTAGTGATTACCAATAGACAGTTTGGTTTTATTCCTTTATTGACTATACCACTTTCTATAATCATAATTAATAGCTTGATAAGCTTTGTGGCCCTTACCTCATCTCGTTTTGTTTATAAGGCGATGTATCAGCAAGCAACATTAGGCGCAAAAATTAATAAGAACGTATTAATATATGGAGCAGGTAGTTCCGGTATTCTTACGTTCGGGGCATTGACCAATCATTCCAAAGGAGATTCCAAAGTAATTGGATACATAGATAATGATAATAAAAAAGTAGGTAAAAAAATAAATGGAGTGCCTGTATTTGCCGAGGACATTCTTAACAAATCCTTTATCGATAAAAATAATATTTCAGAAATAATTTTTTCTATCCAAAACATTGATTCAAAGGAATTAAGAGAAAAGGTAGAGGATTTAGTGGATTTGCCCGTGTTAGTAAAAATTGTACCTCCCATTGAAGATTGGATAAACGGGGAACTTAATGTTTCACAAATTAAAAAAGTACAAATAGAGGATTTATTGGACCGTGCTCCTATACAGATCAAGAACAGCAAAATAGAAATTGAATTATTGAACAAGAATGTTCTAGTAACAGGCGGTGCAGGATCTATTGGAAGTGAAATTGTTCGTCAAATCTGTAATTACAACTATTCTTCTTTAATTGTTATAGATCAAGCAGAATCTGCCTTATATGATTTGCAACAAGAATTGAAACAAAATGGGTTTCATAATTTTATTCCTATAGTAGGTGATATAAGGGATAAAAACAAAATGAACCAGATTTTTGAAGAATATCAACCAAATCTTGTTTTTCATGCCGCGGCATACAAACATGTTCCGTTGATGGAATATAATTCTTATGAAGCCATAAAAATTAATATTGCAGGTACTAAAACGATAGCGGACCTTTCTATTATCCATAATGTAGATAAGTTTGTTTTTGTATCTACGGATAAGGCGGTTAACCCAACAAATGTGATGGGAGCCAGCAAGCGGATTGCAGAAATGTATATTAGCTGTATGCAACAAAATAAGAAAACTAAATTTATAACGACCAGATTTGGTAATGTATTGGGGTCAAATGGATCGGTTATTCCATTGTTTAGAAAACAAATAGAAAATGGGGGGCCGCTAACCTTGACACATAAGGATAGTACTAGATATT
>CBFIGW010000215.1:0-4178 GCA_965662155.1 Maribacter sp.
TGCTCTCGTGCCGTAAATCGAGAACGAAACTTTCAAATAACACAGAACTATGAACAAAGCAAAAAACATTCAAGAACCCACTAAAAAGGCATGGAGTATAGCTTTTGTTATGCCCCGTTTTATTGTCTTAGGTGGTGAAACTTTCAAATTTAAGTGGCTAAAGCGTTGGGGATTTTACCGAATACTTTGGTTTGGTTTGATTGCAAAATTTGGGTGGACTACCGTAAATAAAGAAGCTGTTGATGGCAAATACATAAGTTACGGAACAGCAACCCCTATTCAGGAATTGTGGGATAAAGGCTATCGAGTGCGTTTAATCGGTAAAATCTTTGGCGAGCCTATCCTTGAGTATTCAAATGGGGCATAACATGTGTATATCCGCTAAAAACCGTTTGTAAGCGTTTGTAAACACTTGTTGTCGGATAATAAACCAGTAATCTAAATTGTTAAAACAATAAAATAATACCCAAAAAAAGTGTATATTTGTATACATATAGTTTGTTTTAATAGTTATATCCTATGAAAGTGTGGCGTAATTTCAAAAAGGTTTCTGATGCAATACCAGGATTAAGGAATCGAAATTGTTGGAAAAATTGCGATACATGCAAAAAAAAATGGAGTGAGATTGAAACAGAATATGTACATCTTTACATTAATCCCGAAAACCAAACTCGTTACCTATGCGATTATTGCTTACCTTCTTAGCCTTATTGTTTTTTCTTTCTGCAACCACGCAAACTAAACCCGACAAAATTGAACTCATTCGTCCTATTATTGAGACAGAGCCAATGAGTTTAATTCAATCAAAAATCTACGCTTCTAAAACGTACCGAAATTGGACGATAGAAGCGTTAGGGTTAGATACGATCATCACACCCGAAAGCGGAAAAGGTACGAAGGTATGTATTTGCGACACAGGGCGACCTACACACCAATCACTCCGATACGCTATTGAGGACAGCGCAAATTTCACAACCGACAAAACAGACGAGGACGGTAATGAGCATAGTACGCACATTGCTGGTATTATTAACGAAATCGTACCATCCGCAAAACTCCTGTTCGCAAAAGTATTAAGTGATGACGGCTGGGGCGGAGAGCAGCAAATCATGTATGGAATTAATTGGTGTGTGATGAAAAAAGCGGACGTTATTAATTTGTCGCTAGGTGGTTCAAAGCCAATGCCAAAAGTCCGCAAAGCTATACAGGAAGCGAATAAGCAAGGCATACATGTAGTTGCAGCAGCAGGTAATGAAGGTTCAAGTCTTGTAAAAAATACAATTGGCTATCCAGCACGATACAAAGAGACGATAACAATCGGAAGTATAGATCATCAGTTTAATGTATCTTCTTTTAGTTCGTCAGGATCAGAAGGTGATATTGTAACAGGCGGTCAAAACATATTAAGCACAGGTCTAAACAACCAATACCGTGTCATGTCAGGCACGTCTATGAGCGCACCTTTTGTAAGTGCTACAATAGCACTAGCGAAAAGTCAAGGCATGACGTATGATGACACACGAATGAGGTTGATCTTCACAGCGCAGGATATGCTAACGGAAGGTCACGACCCACTAAGTTTTTACGGACACTATACACCTAATTTTCATGCTTGGCAGTCGGACACAACCGAAACAATACAACCCGAACCGACAGACCCAGTGACAGAAAAAGAAAACGGTTTTAGTTGGTGGTATCTGGTTATACCGTTTTTTGCGATATTGTTCATGTTTTTTGAATTAGGTTTAAAGAAAAAGTAATGGCAAGAAAACTCAAAAAAGGGCAATTAGTCCAAGTTCAAGACAAATGGGGTGATTTTGTTGAAGAAGGTACGATTCAATCGATTGACAATAAGAAAACGTCTATGGTTATTCAAACCGTAGATGGTCAGCAAAAAGTTATTGACCTACTACAATTTATTGTTATTATCCTGCCATTGCTCGATCAAATCGTTGATTGGATTGGTAGAACATGGAATAAGGTGTTTAAGAAAAATTAAGTGATGAAGGAAAGTAAAAATATAACATGGTCTTTGGTTGAAGTAAATAGATCAGATATAAAACCAAACCCTAATAACCCTAAAAAACGGGATGAGAGGGGTTTAGAACGAAATTAGAAGAAGATGGCTAAGACTAAAAAAACGGCAGGGAAACGACACAAAATAGACCCAGATGCAGGGGTTAAGTTTACAAAAGAAAACCAACCGTCACCCGAAGCTAAAAAAGAGGGGTGGAAGAAAAAGAAGTTATTGGCAGATATATCCGAAATGATTGCAAGCGGTGATTTTGCAGCGTTACGGGATAAGATCGCAAAATTGTTTGGAGTTGTTCCGAGTGAGGTTGACTTTGAAACATTAGCGGATTTGCGACAACTAGAGAAAGCGATAAGTAAAGCAGATACAAGGGCGTACAATGCCTATAAGGATAGACTAAGAGGTAAACCCGCACAAAAAATAGAAGGAAAAGGGGAAGTCACCCTAAATACACCAGCCTTCAAGTGGAAAGAACTCTAATCTATGGGTATAGAGTTAAACCCAATATATAAAGCTATCCCAAAAACAGATAAGCGTTACATTGTGGTAACGGGCGGTCGTAACTCATCAAAATCCTTTTCGCTTAATACCATCGCTTGCCTAACCACCTACGAGCCCAATCATCGCATCTTATTCACTCGTTACACGATGACGAGCGCACGTATATCCATTATTCCAGAATTTGAAGAAAAAATAAACTTACTTGAAGTTCCCAATCACTTCAAAGTATTGCAGAATAGCGTTGAAAATACAACCACGGGAAGCGACATTATATTCAAAGGAATCAAGGCAGGGTCAAAAGCGCAAACAGCGAACCTGAAATCTATCCACGGAGTTTCTATGTGGGTATTGGATGAATCAGAAGAACTCAAAGACGAGGACACGTTTGATACTATTGACCTATCTGTACGTAACCCAAAAGTTGACAACAAAATAATTTTAATCCTAAACCCTACAACGCAAGATCATTGGATTTGGAGAAGGTGGTTTGAAGGACATACGGCATACCATGAAATTGACGGGTTTAAAATACCTATATCTACACATCCCGACATATTGCATATTCACACTACCTACTTAGATAATATTGAGCACATCCCAAAAACGTACTTAGAACAAATACTGAAATTAAAAGAGCGCAACCCAAAAAAATACCAGCACAAAATATTAGGTGGTTGGTTAGAAAAAGCGGAAGGTGTAATATATGAAAATTGGGAAACAGGAGCGTTTGATGAATCGTTGCCTTACTGTTACGGGTTAGATTTTGGGTTTTATCCAGACCCGTTAGCCATGATAAAGTTAGCAGTAAATAAGAGGAGTAAAAAAATATATATCAAACAATGTATCTATGCTACTAACCTATCCAATAACGATGTGATTCAATCCGTAAAAGGTGCATTACAGAAAAGGCAAGATGTTGTCGTATGTGACACCAACGAGCCAAGAACTAGAATCGAACTAACTAAAAATGGTGTTCGATGTGAAAAGGCGTATAAACCTAAGAACTCAATCATTAACGGAATTAGGGCAATACAAGATTATCATATAGTAGTCACCGAAGATTCGCAAGACATCATTAAGGAATTGAATAATTACGCTTGGAATGACAGAAAAGCGGATATACCTATTGACGACCATAACCATGCGCTTGATGCGATGCGTTATGCTTTTGATAAATTGACTAGATCATCAAAAAAAGGCGTTCGCAGAAGAAATTAAAAAAAAAGGCTAGCATTTCTACTAGCCACAAACTCACCAATAATATTTTTTAACAACAATAATATACATTATTTTAGTATATATTTTGCTATATTGGTATATATTTTATATCTTTACTCTATTACTAATTGCCTACGGGACGGGCGAAACCATAATATATATGCTTTTTACGTCTCTTTTAATAGGCTCTTGCCCACAAGCGGCATCATTGACCGCAACACCAACTCCGAACTGTGCAGAATATTTTGGACAGGTTCAGCGCATCTTAATTCAACGTACCAAAGACGGTACAACACTCAACGAAATTACAATCGGAACAGACAACCCTGAATTGCTAGCAACGTGGACAGCTTTGAAAGCTGCTACTGATAGTACAAAGGTCATTGTGTCACCAAAGATTGCAGACGTGAATTTCACACCTGGGGAA
>CBFIGW010000216.1:0-4155 GCA_965662155.1 Maribacter sp.
CCATTGTTTTATTTGGTGGTGACAATTTAGACAATTGGATTTCATCGGTAGACAGTACAGCTGCTAAATGGCATGTAAACAAAGACGGCAGTATGACGGTTAATAATAGAACCGGAGACATACAAACAATACAAAATTTTGGTGATATTCAATTACATGTTGAATGGAAATCTCCTTTACCGGTTCAAATGGAAGGACAACACAGAGGCAATAGTGGAATCTTTTTGAATGGAATGTATGAGGTGCAGGTATTGGACCAAAATGACAACCCTACATACGTGAACGGGCAGGTGGGGTCTATATACAAGCAGCATGTGCCATTGGCAATGGCATCTCTACCGACAGGGGAGTGGAATACATATGATATTATCTATCGTGCACCTGAATTTAATGAGGACGGGGGTAAAATCAAATCAGGTACAATTACCGTAATACACAATGGAGTTTTAGTACAGGACCATGTAGAAATTAAGGGAACCACGGAATATATAGGATGGCCTAAAAATCCTGTACATGGAAAAGGCCCATTAGTGTTGCAAGACCATGGAGATGACAGTCGGGTAAGCTATAGAAATATTTGGGTTAGGGAACTATAGTGCATTTTAATACTATATCAAAAGAATTACCTTTGCCAAAACCAAAATTTCCTTTATGATAAAATCCATGACCGGTTTCGGTAAATACGTGGTACAGTTACCAACTAAGAAGGTTACCGTAGAAATAAAATCACTCAACAGTAAAAGTATTGATTTGAATGCACGAATGCCTCAGGGATATCGTGAAAAAGAATTAGAGCTTAGAAAATTGATCGCCAACTCTTTGCTTAGAGGAAAGGTAGATTTTAGTCTGTATATTGAAATTACAGGAGATGAAACATCTGCTCAGGTTAACGAAAGTGTTGTTAAACAGTATATGGGTCAACTTAAGTCTATTGCAGATGGCGATGATATCAAGTTATTGGAAATGGCGCTACGTTTTCCAGATACCATGAAAACCGAGAAAGAGGATATTGATGAGGCCGAATATGAAAGTATTAAGGAAGCGTTGCAAGGCGCATTGGTAGAAATAAACCAGTTTAGGGCAGAAGAAGGCAGTGTCTTGGAACAAGATTTTATAGAAAGGATAACCACTTTATTTTCCTTATTGGAAAAGGTTAAGGCCATTGACCCGGAAAGACAGGACTCTATAAGAGAACGTCTTGAAAAGGCCGTACAAGATTTAAAAGCCGAAGTTGATGAAAATAGATTTGAACAGGAATTGATTTATTACTTGGAAAAATATGATATCACGGAGGAAAAGGTAAGATTGGCCAATCACTTGGACTACTTCAGTAAAACATTAAAATCCGATGATAGTAATGGGAAGAAACTCGGTTTTATTTCACAAGAAATAGGCAGAGAGATCAATACCATAGGGTCAAAGGCCAATTATGCACCAATGCAACAATTGGTAGTTCAAATGAAGGACGAACTTGAAAAGATTAAGGAACAAATGTTAAATGTACTGTAGATGAAAGGGGGGAAGCTACTTATTTTTTCTGCACCTTCTGGTAGTGGCAAAACAACTATAGTACGCCATTTATTATCTAAGCCAGAATTAAATCTGGCATTTTCCGTTTCTGCCACTTCAAGACCTAGAAGGGGAAAAGAAAAAAATGGGGAACATTACTATTTTATGTCCGTTTCCGAATTTAAAAGACATATCAAAAATGATGACTTTTTAGAATGGGAGGAGGTTTATCGAGATAATTTTTATGGAACCTTAAAAAGCGAGGTAGAACGATTGTGGGCCGAAGGCAAAAATGTAATTTTTGATATTGATGTAGTTGGAGGTCTAAGAATCAAGAAGAAATACCCCGATCTTACCTTGGCCGTATTTGTGAAACCCCCAAGTGTAGACGAACTTAAAATACGTTTAAAGAAAAGGAGTACGGAGAGCGAGGATAAAATAAACATGCGTATTGCAAAAGCTTCTGTTGAACTTGCCACAGCGCCACAATTTGATAAAATCATTAAGAACTACGATTTAGAAGTTGCCTTAAAAGAGGCGGAGGAATTGGTTGCTGATTTTATTGCAGATGCCAAATGTGAATAGTATGAAAAGGGTAGGACTCTATTTTGGCACTTTTAACCCCATTCATATAGGCCATTTGATTATAGCAAACTATCTAGTGGAGTTTTCTAGTTTAGATGAAGTTTGGTTCGTGGTAACCCCACAAAGCCCCTTTAAAGTAAAGAAAACCTTGTTAGATAATAATCATCGTTATCAAATGGTTTATGAGGCCACTAAGGACTTCCCCAATTTAAAGCCTTGTACTATAGAATTTGATTTACCTCAACCAAATTATACCGTGGACACATTAGTCCATCTAAGGGAAAAATACCCAAAGGATTATGCGTTTTGTTTGATAATGGGAGAGGATAATTTAAAAAGCTTTCATAAATGGAAAAATTATGAAGTTATTTTAGAAAATTATGAGCTATTTGTTTATCCGAGAATTTCCAACGGAACTGTTGATCACCAGTTTAAAGGACATAAAAGCATTCATCATGTGGATGCACCGATAATGGAGCTATCCTCTACTTTTATAAGGAATGCACATAAAGAAGGAAAAAATATAAAACCAATGCTACCTTTGGAAGTCTGGCAGTATATGGATGAGATGAATTTCTATAGGTAAAAGTTTATTCTGCTAAACAAATAAAATTTAATTTCCTTTCTTTAGTTTAAAGGTCCACCCTTCAGTAGGACATCAGTACCTAGATAATCATTGTCCTTGTTATAATACCACGCTCTCGTCTTAGGCATGTTAATGCCATTTACCTCCATTATATCGGTTAGTAAAATATACTCACCGTCATTTTTGGCCTCATCATGGTAAAACTGATATACTTCCATAGCATAGGTTTTTGGGTCAAAATAAAAGTACCACGTATCTTCTCCTACAGTAGCTTCATAGGTTACTTTAAGTCTAAGATATTCTTTGCCTTTAAATGTTTTTCTTACCACTTTTGGGTCAACTTTGGTGCCAGGGTCCTTTAATTTCATAGGAAGACCATATAGATAGGTGTAATAGTCCTTTAGCATTTTTCCACGTTTGCAGTTTATTTGAAGACTGTCTCTGTATCTATCTGCAATTACTTCACTAAAGTTAAGTTTTAGGTTACAACTACCCTTATCTATAATATACTCAATGGTATGTGGTTTTTTTCGAACAGTGGCCTTAAAATAAGATTCGGGAAAATTAAGTTCCAACATGGTATTCCGCCGAGTGGTACTTTTTGGGGAAGTCATTTCCACTACAAATTTACCTTGAAAATCTGCCCATTTCCCATTGGGGTCATGATATGCAATGGCCTCTTCCATTAATTCTTCGCCAGATATTTCTTGGGCGAAAGCACTAAGACTTATCCCTATTATAGATAAAACCGCAACAATTCTATGCACTTGCATATTTCTCATAAGTTTCAACTAGATTCATTGTAGCCGTCAACAAATCTTTAGTTTCCAATAACAAACTAAAGTAAAGAGCAGTATTTTTAGGACTTGATTCATCTGCTCGTGTTCGTTCAACCTGCTTAGCTATTTTCAAATCTAACTTGTCCAATAACTCTTGTTTTTTAATTAAAAGAGGGGTAAGCTCTTTATAATTCTTTGTCTTAAAGATATCTTCTAAACTAGTAAATAAATTTTCTACAAAAGTATCAGTTTCTTTTAAGTCTTTTATCTGATTAAATCTTAGTTTTTTATGATTGTTGTTAACGTGTTTATACCCCGCTTTGGAAATATATTCCAAGGATTGGGTCATATCTTGCAGATAGCTTAAAACTGTGATATAAAAGTTACTAGAGGCCACACTAGATTCATCAAGGTTTTTTATAAAATAAAATATATTGTTCCTTAGTTCTTCTACTTCTTTATCTAGTTTGGAAATTCCTTTTTTACTCTTTTTAAGGGTGTCTATATCGTGCTTTGCCAGACCATCAATACTCTGGGTATATATTTTGTTGCTTCTCCTCATGGTCAAAGCTACATTTTTAGCACTTTCCTCAATTAATTCAATAATGGTTTTACTTTCTGCTTTTTCCAGTTTCTCCTCTAGTTTGTTTTCCTTTACTTTTCTGGAATGCGAAATATAGTTTTTACTAATTAGCA
>CBFIGW010000217.1:0-4102 GCA_965662155.1 Maribacter sp.
ATAATAACCGCGTTTCAACTGACAGAACAAGACTTGACAATCAGGAAGAACGTAGAGGAGGAACTCCACCAGAAGGTCTTGACTTTACAGGAAGAGAACTAACAGAAGAAGCAGGCGGTGATGGTGCAGGTTATGAATTTGGATCTAATGTTGGTTTTGGATTTTTAATTGGTCAACAATACGATTTAGATGGCTCTAAATTACAAGACAGACAAGGTAATGATTTAGAATTTGGTCGTGATTTTGTTGATGGAACTGGAACTACGAACCTAATTAACAACAGTGAAAGAACCGGGATTAGAATTATTAAGTACAATCCACGTTTTGGATTAAACAGAACGCACAAGATTCAGTTTCGTTATGCTGATGCATACCTTATGAAAGCGGAAGCGATGCTTCGCTCTAATGCTGGCGATCCATTACCAATGATTAACGATCTTAGAATATTACGAGATGCCTCTCCTTTAGGTAGCTTAACCGAAAGCGAATTGTTAAATGAAAGAGCTAGAGAAATGTATACTGAAGGATGGAGACGTAACGATTTGATTCGTTTTGGTCAATACCTAAGAGAATGGGAGTTTAAAGGCCCTAATGAAACTGGAAATACCAAAAGATTGTTATTCCCTATTCCATTACCTCAATTATTGGCAAACCCAAATTTGGTTCAGAATCCTGAATATTAGAATTTATTTTTATAAAAACTTAAGAATCCCTTTTTTCAAAGGGATTCTTTTTTTTATTTATTTTATTGAAAGAAATTTACCGACCGTTTTTTATTAACTTAATTAAAAGCTATTATTTACAATATCTTTATTGTTTATAGTTATGAGTAAGTATTTAATATTCACAACATTAGTTTTCTTAATATTAAGCGGATGCGAAAAAGAAAAGAAAAATTTATTTCGCAAGGTTCCGCATGGTATCACCAATATTACTTTTAAAAATAAACTTACAAGTAGGCCCGATTTAAATATCTTAAATTATCTGTATTATTATAATGGTTCTGGAACAATAACCGCAGATTTTAATAATGACGGACTAATAGACATTTATTTATCTGGTAATCAAATAGATGGAGCTCTTTTTATTAACAAAGGCGAATTAAGATTTAAAAAAATAGAACTTCCTTCGGTTAATTCTAAAACTGGAAACTGGACAACAGGTGTAACACAGGTTGACATCAACAACGATGGCCTATTGGATATTTATATATGTAAAGCATCTGGCTATAGAGCTTTAAAGGGCAAAAACCTACTATTTGTTAATCAAGGTTTGGATCAAAACAACAATCCAATATTTGAGGAGAAAGCTAAAAAATACGGTATAGATTTTAGTGGGTTATCTACGAAAGCAGCTTTTTTAGATTTTGATAAAGATGGGGATTTGGATATGTTTCTATTAAATCATTCCGTACATCCAAATATTAACTACGGCCGAGGAAGTCAAAGAAATAGCTATGATTCCATCTCCGGTGATCGTTTATTTATCAATGATATGGGGGTTTTTAAAGACGCCACCAAGAACAAAGGTATTTTTCAGGGTAGAAGTGGATATGGTCTAGGACTTTCTATAAGTGATCTTAATAATGATAATTACCCAGACATTTATATAGGAAATGATTTTTTTGAAAATGATTACTTATACATTAATCAAAAAAATGGTTCATTTAAGGATATAATATCATCAGATAATTCAATTGTAGGACATACTACACATTTTTCTATGGGTAATTCCATAGCTGATATCAATAATGATAGCTATGCTGATATCATTTCATTAGACATGTTGCCTGAGGACTTAATAACCTATAAAACATCCGGTTTAGAGTATGGCTACCCTATATACCAACAATATCTCAAAAATGGATTTGCACCACAATACATGCAAAACACTCTACATTTAAACAATCAAGGTAATAACTTTTCTGAAATAGGAAATATAAGCGGTATTTCTGCTACTGAATGGTCTTGGGGGTCTTTACTAGCGGATTTTAACAATGATGGCTATAAGGACCTATACATAACCAATGGCATTAAAGGGGCTACCAATGATATGGATTATATGAATTTCATTGCCAACGATGATATACAAAAAAGAATTGACGCAGGTATGCAAAATACAGACATGCCCCTAATAAATGAAATACCCAAAAAAAAGACGTCCAACTATTTTTTTAAAAATAACGGAGATTTAACTTTTTCTAATGTTACCGAAAATTGGTTTGGAATAGAACCTAGTTATAGCAACGGATGTTCTTATGCTGATTTAGATAATGATGGTGATTTAGACATCGTTGTAAATAACATAGATGAGGAAGTTTTCATATTAGAAAATACTACAAAAAACTCTAACTATATTCAGATTAAGCTAAATGGGTCGCCAAATAACAGAAATGGTATTGGTTCTAAAGTCTTGATATATTCATCGCTTGGTTTACAATCTCAAGAACAATATCCTGGTAATGGCTATCTATCAAGCAACTCGAATATTTTACATTTTGGACTATCCAATGACAGCGTAATCGACTCATTAAAAATTATTTGGCCAGACAATTCAATTCAAAAAATAAATCGGGTAAAAATTAATCAGAAAATACAACTTCACCATAGTAATGCTACATTACTACCGGACGATAACAAAGTCATTAATACAATAGTGTCATATGATTCTATTGTGGATTTTATTCATAAGGAACAAAACACCTTGGACTTTAACAAAGAACCCTTAATACCCTTTGCAGGATCTAACGAAGGTCCAACAATTGCTGTAGCTGACATAAACAATGATGGATTAGAAGACTTTTTTATTGGAGGTGCAAAATTGCAACCTTCCCAACTCTATGTACAAGGACCAAACAATACATTTACCACACAACAGGAAGAACTATTTTCTTTGGATGCTTTAAGTGAAGATGTGACCAGTATTTTTGCTGATGTTAATGGAGATAATTTTGTTGACCTTCTAGTTGCAAGTGGCGGAAACGAATTCAAAAAAGGAAGCGCATTAAAACCCCGTCTCTATATCAACCAAAATGGTATTTATCATAAAGATGAATTAGTGTTTAACAATGTAGAACTAAACGCATCTAAGATAGATGCATTTGATTTTGATAATGACAATGATTTAGATATACTAATAACTTCAGATCAGGTAACTTCCCAATATGGGGAAACACCGCAACAATACTTTTTCTTAAATGATGGTAATGGTAATTTTGTAGATGCCATAGACAAAATAGCTCCAGACTTAAAAAATTTAGGTAATATTAAAAGCTTGGCCTGGCAAGATATTAACGGAGATCATCTCTATGATTTGGTAGTAGTTGGCCATTGGATGCCAATATCCGTATTTCTTAACAATGGAAAAACCTTAACACTGCAAGAGAACATAAGCCTTCAAGAAACCAATGGATGGTGGAACTCAGTTCTATTTTTTGATGTAGACAACGATGGCGATCAAGATATGGTTTGCGGTAATTGGGGTGCCAATACCAAATTCAAGGCATCCAAAGAAAAGCCGATAACCCTCTATAATTTCGATTTTGATGGTAATGGACAGACAGACCCGATCGTAACATATTATCATAAACAAATTGAAACTCCTTTTGCATCTAAAGATGAGCTTGTAAAACAGTTACCCATTTTAAATAAAAAATTTCTATCCTATTCAGATTTTGCATCTGCTAGTGTTACTGATCTTTTTGGAAAAAATTCATTGGAATTGGCCTCTTCAAAAAAAGTAAATGAACTTAAAACATGCCTTTTTATAAATGACGGAAAAGGTAATTTCACTAAACAGGCGTTACCGTTACTTGCACAAACATCTGTGGTAAATGATATTTTGGCACATGACTTCAATAATGATGGATATAAAGATTTGTTAATTGTAGGTAATAATTTTGAAATTAGCACTCAATTGGGAAGGTTAGATGCATTACATGGATTAATTTTGTACAATTCAAAAAACAATAAATCTTACTTTGACAACCACCACTTAATGCTACAAATAGATGGTGCTTCAAGGGAAGTGGATAAAATTAAAATAAACGGTGTTAACACCTATATCGTAGGTAGAAATAACGATTCACCAGCTTTTTTTACTT
>CBFIGW010000218.1:0-4052 GCA_965662155.1 Maribacter sp.
CCCGTAAACGTACCTGTAGGTTGTAGGGTGCCACCATTAATTCTATATTCATGTGTTCCCAATGCTGCTGTTCCCGCAGAGGATGTCACTACCGCCGTTGCGCCTGTGCTAGGCTCATAACAAAAATCTGAAGCCGCATTGTCCAAACTTAAGGTCGGTGGAACTATTGGGTTTAAATCAAACGTAAACGTATCCGTACAACCTTCTGCATCTTCTACAGATAATGTATACGTTCCCGCAATTGTTAGGTTATTAAATGACCTTCCTGATTTAGGTCCAATTGATGGCCCTGAAGGTGGAGTTAATGTATACACATTACCGCCCCAACCACCTGTAGCATTGGCGCGTACCCTGCCAACATTACCATTGGCACAACTCATTGGTGTTACATCACTACCGCTAAGGTCTAGTACTGCTGCTTCCTCAATGTCAAATGATGCCGTATCCGTACAACCAGTATCAGCATCTGTTACCGTAATAGTATAGGTGCCAACACCGGATAAGGGTAAATCTACCTCATTATTGCTTTGGGGACCACCTGTAAAAAGTCCTCCGTTGATATCATAGGTATAGTTATTGGAAAAACCATCAACTATAAATGTTCCCGTACCATCGGTAGCACCGTTACAGACTCTTAAATCACCACCAGATTTTACTCGTGCTCGAATAGAGCTAATAACGGCTGGACTAAAACCTTCCGTATACGTACAATTATTAGCGTCGGTAATTTGAAAAACATAAGAAGTCGAAGTACTTAAACCTATAAAAGTATCACTACCACCATTATCAAAGAACGCCGGACTTATAATGGCATAATTTACAATAGCTGCGTTACTAGTAGGCGTTAGTTGAACATCAGATGTACCAGCTGCACAATTAACATTGCTTTGGGCAAAATCCAAATTTGTTGGTGGGTCTACGTCAAATATTTCTATTGGTGTCAACTCCAAACGACAACCACCACCATCTCTTATAAATGGAGTGTATGTTCCAGGAGAAAGATTACTATAAGTTGTATTGGTAGAATAGGTACCACCATCAATACTAAATTCGTATCCACTACCAGAGCCTCCAGAAAATGGACCTACAAAATCAATTTGTCCTCCGTTGGTTCCACCACTGCCGTCACATGTTACATCAAATATTTTCGTTGCAGAACCAGTTATGGCGCCTACGTTAGCTACAGTAACCGAAGGCAATGTCATAGTACATTCAAAACCACCCTGCTGATATCTTACTTCAATAGCATTATAGGTTCCTGCTGCAACTGATAATTGAGGTGTAGTAACCCAAGGATCACCAGAATTTACCCTGTATGACAAGTTATAACCTCTAACCGTAAATTCTATTTGAGCACCTCCGTTACTACATGTGCCATCAATACCGGCAACAGATATATCGGGAGGCAATAATTCTTCAACATTGGAAGATGCCGTTATGGTACATCCATTGGCATCGGTAATTATAAAATCATAGGTACCAGCAGTGGTTACCGTAAAAGTTGTTGTACCTGTATTTGTACCCGTATCACCATAAGTTGGCTGAGCTGGGCCTCCATTTACAGTAAAGGTATAAGGCGCAGAACCACCGGTAGTATTAACCGTAATATCAACATCTGAAATTGTGGAACACCCAAAACTACTATTTACCTCTGTTGAGGCATCCAAAGCATTTATACCGGAACCAATGGTTATAGGGTTGCCAAAGGTATCTAAATCTTGCCTAGGTGCGGTAATACCATTTAAAGGGTCTCCTGTACATTGTTGTGTTTCTACCTGCGCTATATAAGTTCCTCCACCAACAGCAGAAAAAGTATAGGTTTCATCTGGAATAAACGCGGTAAATTCTTGTGCCACACCGCTGGAATTCAACAACGTGTATTTATAAGGACCTAAACCTGGAGTTGGTGTAACCGTTATGGTTCCTGTTTCACCAAAGCAGGATATATCCGTGAAATTCACTGAGATATCTAAAGTACGCTCTACTATTTCAATAGGTTCATAAGGATACTCACAAGTATTTGGTGTATTCTTTAACCTAGTTTTTACATTATAAATACCAGGAGCAAGGTCCGAAAATATTGGTCCCTGCCAAGGTCCAAAACCGCTACCACTATCAATACTAAACTCATAAGCACTGGATAGATTGGTAACTTGTATTCTACCAGGAACATCGCAGATATAATCTTTCTTTACCACGGTTTGGGTAATGGTACTCTTTTTAATTTTAATGAAATAATTAGCGCCATCCACTACTACCCTATATTCTGCACCTGTAGTCGAAGGTACAGTACTAGCATCCAAATTAAAGGATTGTCCGTTATGTACCTCTGTGTAACAACTCGCCGTGGTATTAGGACAATCATCATTAATTGATGCTGAACAACTTCCACCGAGCAATTGCCAAGAAACCGAACTATAAGGTCCACCGGATAGGCTAATAATTCTATCGTCAGAATCGCCACAAAGGTTAAACCTTGCAACTGTGAAACCGTTATCATTACAAGTTACTTCATCATCTGCCCCAACAACAACAGTTGCGAACATCGCTGTTGAAATTGTTTTATTAGAAGAGGATACTTCTTTCTGGGTAAAATCTAAAGCAGTATTGGATTCTTTTTCAGGTGTTTTTAGGTTGGCAACCTTTTCCAGAACGGATACTACATCCTCGAACAGCATGCTAACTTTTGAGTTTGCTATTGCCGTGGAGCCAACTACTGATATTAGAATCAGCAACAAGGTATACATGGTATACCGCAGCTTTCTTGGGTGCATAGGTTAAGTTGTATTTTGAAAGAAGTAATATCGATTTGGGATCTATATTATTTCTTGGTGTAATTATTTAAACTTATAAAATCTATTTATCTTTAAACAAAAGTTATTCATATAATATATTTCTAACGTTTCAATATGAAGAAAAGTGTAATAAATATCTATTTTTTCGTTGTAATGCTCACTTTTTCTTGTGCGCAAAGCCCAGAAAATATGGTTTCAGAGCCTAAAACCAATGCTTTCACAAGTATGTTGTTGGTCGATGAGCTTCAAATACCATGGGGCTTTACATTTCTCCCTGATGGCAGTTTGTTAATAACGGAGAAGTCCGGTAAAATAATTCATTTTTCAGATGGAAAAAAATCGATGATTTCCAATGTTCCGGAAGTTTATCAGCGAGGACAAGGTGGTTTATTGGATATTGCCCTTCATCCAAATTATAATGAAAATGGATGGATTTATATTTCCTATGCTTCATCCGAAGGAGAGGAAAAAGGTGGCCATACTGCAATAATGCGAGCTAAGCTTAAGGACAACGCATTGGTAGAAAATCAATTACTCTATAAAGCGTCACCAAACACAACCAAAGGTCAACATTTTGGTTCAAGAATAGTTTTTGACAATGATGGTTATCTTTATTTTTCTATAGGTGAACGTGGTGCAAGAGATGTTAACCCGCAAGACATAACTCGGGATGGCGGTAAAATTTATAGATTACATGATGATGGTAGCGTTCCAGAGGATAACCCATTTGTAAACGAAGACGGTGCCAAAGAGGCCATTTATAGTTATGGACACAGAAACCCACAAGGATTGATTAAACATCCCATTACCGGTGAAATTTGGGACAATGAACATGGTCCAAGAGGAGGCGATGAAATAAATGTTATTAAGAAAGGAGCCAATTACGGCTGGCCACTAATAACCTATGGGATAAATTATAGCGGTACGCCTATAACAGATAAAACGAAAATGTCGGGAATGGAACAACCCATTCATTACTGGGTACCTTCAATTGCCCCAAGCGGAATGGAGTTTGTAACGTCGGACAAGTATGCAGGTTGGAAAAATAGTCTTTTAATAGGCTCATTGGCTTTTCAATATTTAGAACGATTGGAATTAGATGGAACCAAGGTAACTCATCGTGAAAAGCTATTGGATGGTGAAGGCCGTGTACGTTGTGTAAAACAAGGACCAGACGGATTAATTTACGTGGCCGTAGAAGGCAAGGGCATCTTTAAATTAATACCTAATAATTAAACCTCAAGTTTGAAATTTTTA